>JAILAF010000025.1 GCA_024681775.1 Lachnospiraceae bacterium | reverse complement strand
GCTTTTGAGACATAATAAAGCCTTTCTTCGCCCTCGTATTTTATCGGTCATTCTTTCATTAATCGAAAGGGCGCCAGTTCTGTATGTTGCATAAACTCTTCCTGAAAATCCGGGAGCTGTGCCAGATTCAGGATCTTTGCTCCCGGGGCGTTCTCCTCCCGGTGTGCCTCTTCCATGCCGGCCAGGAGTCTTCCCGTGGGATCCAGCACCTGCCCCGGCGGGGTGACGGTAAGGTCCGACGCATCCAGGATGGCGCCCCGCAGCGCCGTATTTCCGCCGGGAACGATTTTCCCTGCAAAATCCTCCGGCAGGAGCCCGATGGCGATGGCATTCTCGGGCTGAAGGAAATACCCGAAGCCTCCTGCCAGGACAACTCTGTCCGGCATTCCGCCTTCTTTTACCAGGGTCTGCGTCCCCACAGCGATGGCGGATTTGGCCAGCTGCAGGTCCCGGATTTCCTTCTGGGTCATGCGGATGCCGCCGATGAGGATCCCCTCCTCAAAATAGGGATCCGCCAGGAGCCCGGTTTCGTCCACGAACCCCTCTCTCCGGAGCTCAGCCAGAAAATGCACCAGGTCCGCGCCCCAGACACCGCGGCCCGCGCCGCCCTCGAAGGCAGGGCCCGCCGCAGCGGCGCAGCCGCAGATCCCTTTTTCATCCCACAGGAGGCATTCTCCGTTGGTCCCCAGATCCACCAAGAGGGTACGAGGGCCTTGTACAGCCCCCCACGCTGCCGCCAGTCTGCCGGCGTAGAGATCACCGCCTACAAAGGCTGAAAAGCCCGGCAGCACTTCCGCCTCTATCCCGCAAACCCGAACCCTTTCTCTGCCGGGATACGACGCATGGAATGGAGCTTTCCCCAGTTCCTGCGGGTCTCTCCCCAGCAGCAGATATTTCATGGTCATATTGCAGGCAATGCTCATACGCAGGTCATCGGGGATCACATCTCCCAGGAAGCGTCTGACCCCCTCCTCCAGGAATCCCAGCACTGACACCCGCATTTTTTCCGCTTTCTCCGGGTCCTCTGCCGCCACGATCCGCGAAAGCACATCCCGTCCGTACTCCCCCTGGAGGTTCAATCCGACATAGGTGTCACATACTACCCCCTCGGGACTGACACATGCCATGGCGATGGTGGTGGTACCGATGTCGGCACCAATGACGAAATGCCCGGAGGCAGGGAAGGAATCATTGCCCCCCTCCGTCGCCAGGGACCTCATATTATGCAGTTCTCCGAAGCAGGCACCGCATCCGGTACAGATCACGCATCTGCTTCCTTTTTTTCCATCGTAAGGCACGGAATCACGCCTCCATCATTTCAACGCCCGCTTCAGGAGCAACTTCTTCAGCTTGATCTTCCAGGACAGCGGAAGCATTCTTCCCAGCCCGTAGCCCGCACTCAGCACTCTGCTCTTCAGGCTCTTTTTCCCGGCAGTGCCGTTCTCTGCCAGATAGATATTGTTCAGGATCCGGATGTTTCTCCGGCGCACATCAGGCAGCTCCAGAATGCTTTTCAGAACGCCGCTCCGATACGCAAACGCGCTCTTTCCTTCCGCTCCTTCCGTGAAGCGCTTCACAGTCGCTTCCTCCGGCAGCGTTCCGATGCAGATCAGGTACGTCACCACCAGAAAGTCCTGCGGATTCAGGTCCTGCATCGTCTGCAGATCCAGAGTCCTGGGCATTGCCGTATTAATGGCAAAGCACACCGGATCCGTCAGCAGCGGACTCTTTTTCCCGCCGTTTTCCAGTGCCTTTTTCTCCAGCGCCGTCATCAGTTTTTCCATAGAGGTATAGTTTCCCATAATCCATATTATTTTACCAAACCTGCAGGGAAATATCCATATAACGAAAGCATATCGCTCCGCAGCAGGCCCTTAAGGATCGATGGCAAAAAGAAAACCGCCGAAGCTGCATCTGCAGCCTCGGCGGTACTTTCTCTTGTCAAAAAGTTCGGGTGCGGCGATCACTTTGCGTAATCTACCACTCGACTTTCGCGGATGACATTCACCTTGATCTGACCGGGATACTTCATCTCGTTCTGGATCTGCTGGGAAATGTCGTGAGCCAGGATCACCATGTCGGTGTCGCTGACCTGCTCCGGAACCACCATAACGCGAACCTCGCGGCCCGCCTGAATGGCGAAGGACTTTTCTACTCCCTTGAAATTGTTGGCGATCTCCTCCAACTGCGTCAGGCGGTTGGTGTAGATCTCTAAGGTCTCTCTTCTTGCTCCCGGTCTCGCTGCAGAAATCGTATCGGCTGCCTGCACGATACATGCGATCAGGGATTGAGGCTCCACGTCGCCGTGATGCGCCTCCACCGCGTTGATGATGGTGGGATTCTCCTTATACTTGCGGCAGATCTCGGCACCGAGCTGCACATGGGAGCCCTCCATCTCGTGGTCCACAGCCTTACCGATGTCATGCAGCAGACCTGCGCGCTTTGCGGTCTTCACATCCAGACCCATCTCAGCGGCAAGCAGCCCGCACAGCTGTGCAACCTCCACGGAATGCTTCAAAACGTTCTGGCCGAAGCTGGTGCGGTACTTCATACGGCCCAGCAGTCTGACCACATCGGGATGCAACCCGTGCACACCCGCCTCGAGGACGGCAGCTTCGCCTTCCTCCTTGATGGTCTGATCCACTTCCTTCTGTGCCTTCTCCACCATCTCTTCGATCTTGGCGGGGTGAATGCGTCCGTCCACGATGAGCTTCTCAAGGGCAAGCCTTGCGACCTCTCTGCGGACCGGCTCGAAAGCGGACAGCACCACAGCCTCCGGCGTGTCATCAATGATGAGCTCCACACCGGTGAGGGTCTCGAGGGTACGGATATTTCTGCCCTCGCGCCCGATGATCCTTCCCTTCATATCGTCACTGGGAAGCTGTACAACCGAAATCGTACTTTCAGAGACATGATCTGCAGCACATCTCTGAATGGAGGAGACAACCAGCTCTTTCGCGCGCTTGTCGCATTCCTCCTTGACCTGAGCCTCCATTTCCTTGATTCTCACGGCCTTTTCGTGCTTTAAGTCATCTTCAACAATTCGTAGTAAGTAGTCCTTTGCCTGTTCAGAGGTTAACCCGGAAATCCGTTCCAGTTCCTGTACCCGTTGCTCATTCAGCTTGGAAATATCCTCTTTCATACGATTGAGAGATTCTTCCTTCGCTGCCAGCGTGGCCTCGCGCTTCTCCAGCGCGTCGGTCTTCTTGTCAATCGACTCTTCCTTCTGTCTGATCCTGTTCTCGCTCTTCTGTACCTCCGCACGACGCTCCTTGACCTCGCGGTCCACGTCGTTCTTGATGCGGATGGCATCCTCCTTCGCCTTCAGCGAAGCTTCACGTTTCTCAGAATCGGCAGTCTTCAGAGCTTCATCAATGATCTTGCGCGCGCGCTCTTCCGCGGTGCCGATGGTCTGCTCTTCCTTTCGCTTATCGGAAGCGATGGTGAGTTTCCAGACTACCAGGGCCGTGATCAGAACAGCTGCGGCAACGATCGCGATGACAATGCCGTAGTGTAACATGACAGGAGTACCTCCTTATAAAATTTTCACAGTACAACAAATCTATATTAGAGATTTTTGTTCAAGATGTCAATAGCCATACATCGCAGGAGCACCCCACCCGTGAACATGCAAGAGGGCCGGAATTCCTAGCAGATCGTGTATTTCAGAAGGATCACATACAGCGCAAAACAGATCGCCGCGATGCCGATCCGGCGCAGCACGGCACCATCAAGGGGGATCTCTCCCGCCACAAATCCGTCGATACCGTCACACAGTTTTTTGTATGCCGGCCGGTTCTCAATGAGGACCCCGAAGACCGCGCTCCGGATCAGCTCCACAACCGTGCCCACCGCCCAGATGGCGCAGATCATGGCGATCACCATCAGCATCCTGCGCCAGCCGTGGATATACTCCCGCAGGTAGTCCGCCCGGCAGAGGGTGCCAAAGAGATACTCCCGCCACACCGGCACCTGATGGAAGCAATAGACCCCCAGAGCGGTGCCTGCGACCTTGTCGATCACGGGCACGGAGCGCTCTTTTGTCTGCACCGCAAAAAAGAAGAGACTGTAAGCCATCACCAGATTCGGCAGCGTCCGCATCCGGGAACGGTAGGTCTCGCCGTAATCGTACAGGGTCTGGAGCACGCCGCTTCGCAGTCCCTCAAAAGGCTCAAAGACGGCGCGGTATGCGGTGAGGGCCAGCCACAGCCCCAGGAAGAGGAGCAGCGCTTTTTTTGCGGAAGGAAGCTTTTTCAGATAAGTCTTCAGATAGCCCGTCAGCACGTAGAGATACATGGCCGCCCAGAGCTCGTTCACGAAAAATCCCAGGTCGATGACGGCACCGTTTCCAAACTGGAAGCGGTCGTTCCCCGCAGTGGTGTAGAGCACCATCAGGAATCCGAAGAGGATCAGGAGGTACTCCGCCAGCCGCTTGTTTTTCGGCAAA
>JAILAF010000022.1 GCA_024681775.1 Lachnospiraceae bacterium | reverse complement strand
GGGGAAAGCCGACGAGATCATCAAGAAGACGGAAAAGATCATGAAAAAGATGAATAAGGAACACCCGATCCTTACCGGCAGCGAGGATCTGCCGCTGGCCACCATCATGGCCATGCTTCCGGGGGATCCGGATGCCCTTGTGGAGGAGATGGAAAACTGCTATGAGCTGCTGAAAAAGGAGTTCCCGATGCACAAGAATGCGGTCCAGGGGCTCTGCCAGGTGCTCACCATGAGCAGCCAGGCTGCAGAGGACAAGTGTCAGAAAGTCATGGCGATCTTTAATGCCCTGAAGGAGAGAAAGGATAAGTTCGGCAAGGATACGGAGATCGCCGCCCTCGGTTCTCTGGTGGATCTCGATATGGATGCGGCGGCCATTGCGGATGAGATCGGGGAGGCTTCAAGGCTTCTGAAAGAGCATAAGGGCTTCGGTAACTTCCGACTGGGCAAGGAATACCGTGCCATGTTCGCGGCCTTTGAAGTGGCCGACGTATTCGGCGGAGAGCAGAAGCCGGATTCTTCGATCCTCGGAAGCTCCATCGCGGTGGTCATCGCCGAAGAGATCATGATAGCCCTGATCGCGGCAAGCACCGCGGCCGCGGCTTCCTCAAGCACAAATTAGTATTGATTTCCGGCCGGGGGGACGGCCGGGATCTGTACATGATCGCCCCTGCACCGGCCATAAGAGCCGCAAATACAGCAAAGGAGACAGCTTATGAAAAGAAAAATGAAACGCTTTTTAAGTATCATGCTGACATTAACGATGCTGATGGGGCTGCTGCCGGAGCTGAGCCTGACGGTGGAGGCGGATGATCCCAAAGCGTATGCCTACTATGATGTAACCACAGACGCAAACAAGGAAAAGAGTGGCGAACAACTGGAGGCATTGCTGGTAAAGTTCAACGGCCTGGACTGGTATATTATCGAGGACAAATCCACAGCCGTGGATGCCGGGACGGTGACGCTGCTTGCGAAGGAGCCGATCGCCACGAAGGCGTTTGATGATGATAGCAATTCCTATAATGCTTCTGAAGTGAGGGCGTATCTGGACGGGCTGGTCGCCGGAACGAAAACCTTTGGTGGTTCAAAGTCATTTAAGGCTGTGGCGGATGCAATAATAGAGACCGATCTGACAACATATGCATATCATAGCACAGATGTATACGAAAATACCCCGAATGCAAAGCTCTACCTGCTCTCTGTTGATGAAGCACAAAAAGTGCCTGAAAAAGTCCGGAAATGTGGTGATGGTGCGAAGTGGTGGCTGCGTTCGCCCGGCATCACTTCCAATTCCGCGTACCTTGTCGACGGCGATGGCTCCGCGGGCAACGTCAGCGGCTCCGTAACTTACGCCGATGCGGGTTTGCGTCCCGCTTTACAACTTGATCTTAGAAAAGTGGTGTTTGAATCTTCTTCAAATACATTTTCTCTGACATATTACCCCCTCTGGGTCGACGACGTGCAGGTCACAAGTGCGAACAAGGATGATGTCCTTGGCACCGCAGACGGAGACGGTGCAACGGTGACCTTTACTCCCGCTGAGGGCACGAATCCTGCCACCTTGACACTGAACGGTGCAACGATCAGCGGTGGAAGTGAGGACTCTGCTTATGCCGCGATATATGCCAATTGTATCGATCTGACCATCAATGTGACAGGGGACAGTTCTGTTACCGGACATAATGTTAATCAATCGAAAGTCTACGGAATTTATGTCGATAATGGAAGTCTTACATTCACAGGCAGCGGCAAGCTGACCGTCACTGGCGGTAATACGGAAGTAGGGTGGCAAGCGAAGAGTTACGGTGTCTGTGCAGAAGGCGACATCACTGTAGATACGGCGACTACGCTGATCGCCAGGGGCGGCAATGTGGGCGGAGGTGAGAATGCCCATAAAGAAAGTTACGGTGTCCTTTCTCTGGCAAACATCTATGTTAACGGTACGCTGACTGCCGAGGGTGGGGCAGCGACGGCGGAGGCGGTGGGAAATGTAAGTACTTTCAGCAGAGGTGTTGATGGTATAATAATCTATGTCAGTGGTACGCTGACAGCTAAGGGCGGCACGGCCCACAATAGTTATGGTGTAGATAATAGTTATGGTGTAGATAATAGTTCTGATGGAACCACCTGTATCAGTGGTACGCTGACAGCCATTGGCAGCTCCAAGGCCTTGGACTCCGATGTCATAAACACCGTTGCCGGTATCGGCTGGATGAATCCGAATGAAGAAGATATCAGTAAAGGAAACGCGCTTCCCATCGACTCATCGAGACATTGGTATAGCTACGACTACAAGAAGGTGAAGTTCTCGCCGCTGGTTCAGCCGCTTTATTCATTCACCCCGGGCAGCGTTGAGGCGGACTGGCAGTTTACAAGAAACGGTACGTTTGACCATATTGCAAAGATCGAAGTTCTTGTTGATATGAAAGAGCTTGCCTCCGGCGGTAGGGCACTGGTAGAGTGGGGCGGAGATCAGGAAAAAAATACCACAGAATTCACAGAATTCTGCGGAACTCCCGGTATAGCTAAGTACACGGTTGCAGGCGATCCTATTACCGGAGCGACATACGCGATCGTTCAGGTCAGGGGCTACGCAAGGCTTTTGGGATATGTTGCTTACAATAGTCACGGTGATGTGCTGGCCAGTGAAGGAACGATGGATGTTCCTGAATTGAGTGCGCCCACAGCAATAACAGGTCTGACACCGACCGATTCTCCGCAGGTGCTTCTGACAGAAGGTACCGTAACAGGAACAGGCAATACCATTGAATACAGCCTTGACAAAAACACATGGAGCATTGATGTTCCGACGGGCACAGATCCAGGCAATTATCTTGTGTTCTACCGTCTGAAATTCGGAGATATGATATACACGCCTTTGCAGGGAGAGGATGGTATCTCTGTCCCCATCGCCGTAGCTTCTGTTACAGACGCTGATAATAACGTGACATATTACGGTACGATCAAAGCTGCGACCGATGCCTGGTACAGTATGGGCGGCGGAACAACCCTTACACTTCTTGCGGATGTGGAGACGACCGGGAGCGTCACTTTGAATGGCGGAACTGCGGAGTATCCTAAGGTCTTCGATCTGAACGGGCATGGGATATTGAATAAAGGCACATCCACGGATGATAGTCCGGCAATCTATGTTGACAGCGGTACATTCATAACCATACAGGACAGCGATCCGGATACCTTACATTATTTGACTCTGAACAACTCTGGTCGCGCGACCGGAGTTTCAGATAGTCCAAGCGATGGCGCTGTAAAGGTTTCCGGCGGATATATATCAGGAGGATATCCCAATAATGGTTCGAACGGTGGGGGTATATGGATAGGACCGGAATCCGGGCTTACCTTGACCGGTGGTACGATCATCGGTAACGTGGCAACAAATGGCGGTGGGGTATATGTTTCTGCGACCAGCTCATTGATCATGACCGGCGGTACGATCACGAATAATAGTTGTACCTCATATGGTCCTAATGTATTCCTCGCAAATGCGGAAACTTCACTATTAACAATGACCGGGGGAATTATAAATGGGGGATTCTATGATGCAGGATCCCGTTACGTCACGGTTTCTTTTGAATCCAACGGCGGCTCCGGCACCATGTCTGAACAGTATGTCAAAAAGAACACAGATACACTGATCAAGGCAAACGAGTTTACCCGTAACGGATATGTATTTGCGGGCTGGAACACGAAAGCAGACGGAACGGGAACTGGCTATGCTGCAACAGATAGCCTTAATATTGGTACTGACACCACGCTCTACGCAAAGTGGACAGCTAATAATCCGGGGCCGACTTCCTGGCTTGTAAGATTCGATCTGGGCGGGCACGGTATCCCCATCGTTTCCCAGACCGTTAAAAACGGCGAAAAGGTTAAGCGGCCTACAGATCCGACGGCAACAGGCTTTGTTTTCGGCGGCTGGTATACGGATCAGGCCTGTACCGCAGCGTATAATTTTGACACACCCGTGAAAAAGAGCTTTACCCTATACGCAAAATGGACGGAGGAGACTGCGGAGTCCGTAATCGTAAGCTTTAATATGCAGAATCACGGGGAGCAGGTAGCTTTGCAGACGATTCCCGTCGGCAGCACGGCACAGAAACCTCAGCCGGATCCCATTGCAGAAGGCTATACCTTTGGCGGTTGGTATACCTCTCCGGAGTGCAAGGCCGAGGAGCTTTATGACTTTGCAACACCTGTGAACGCGGATCTCACCCTCTATGCGAAGTGGACGGAGAAAGCAGTGCCGGCCTTTAGTTCTGCCCTGGATCCCGTACCGGAGATCGAAGCCGGTACCACGGAGCTGTATCTGGTCAAGGGTCAGAAGTTCATCATCGGTAAAGAGTGGAGCGTAAAGAAGGATGATAAAACAAGCAAGGCGCTGGTGAGCATCAGTAAGAAGAGCGGTCAGCTCAAGGCAAAGAAGGACGGCACGGCGACCATATGGAACGGCGATCGCAGTCTCGTCCTGCATATCAGCGCACCTTCCGTTCCGAAGAAGCTGAGCCTGCAGATCACGGCGGACGGGGCAGAGAGCAGGGCGATCGAACTGAAGAATCCGGATGAACTGCCGGTTTACTGGTTCAGCGCGACGCCCGATGTGGCTGCGGTAGATCAGGCTGGTAATGTCACGGCGGTGAGCGCCGGCAAGGCGAAGCTCACGGCCTATATCAACGGCAGCGCGTACAACTGCAGCGTAAGCGTAAAGGAAGCCGTACCCGCGAAGGAACGTACCCTGCATATGGCTGTGGGTGCTAAGAAGAACCTGAGCATCAAGGGCGTGAAGAACCCGCTCTGGAGCAGTGCGGACGAAGAGATCGCAAGCTTTGATAAGAAGAAGCTGACGGCCAATAAAGCCGGTGAAACGACCCTGACGGCAACGGCCGCCGACGGAACGGAATACCTGGTTCACCTCTTTGTGGAGGACCTTACCCTGAGCGGCGAAGGCCTGGTACCGCAGACGAAGAAGAACGGTAAGCTCATTGCCAACAAATATACCTTAACCATCAAAGCAGGTGAAAGCACGGAGCTTTCCTTTGCGGCTGTGGATCAGGCTGTGATCTTCAAGAGCAGCAAGCCTGACAGCACTTTTATCGACGAGAACGGACTGGTATCCGCCCGCACTGCCGGTAAGAGCAAGTTTACCACGAAGATCAACGGCAAGACCATCACCGTCAATGTGGTGGTGGAATAAGCTTCAACCGGGGGGACGGTTCTCAAATCAGTCATTTAACCTCAGAACCGTCTCTCTGTGCTGATAAGTTTTTTGGATGAGAATCCGGAATAAGTGACCGAGGGTACCCGGGGGCCGTGGAAACACGGCCCTCTTTGTTTGGGAAAATCGCTGCTTGCAGCTTTATCCGGCCTATGCTATACTCATCCCAAAGCAAGGAAAGATCTGGCATTCAAACTATCTTTAAGTTCTGTGAATCAAAATCTCCCGTGCTTTATTTCCATCAAATTTACAGGCGGGAGAGAAAGAAGAAAGCGTCCGTTATATCTCCCGCCGCTGTGCTGAAGGAGGGATGTATATGGACGAAAGAACAGAAGTGGAATTGACGGTCAATGCCGATGAGGCGGCTGTGGATGAAGCGGTGCATAAGCTCTGGCTGAATAAGGAGCTGCTGGCACCATTGCTCAAGGCGGTGATCCCGGAGTATGAAGATCATACGGTTGAGGAGATCATCAGTATGATCGATGCGGATATCCGCAGAAATGATCCGGTGTCGGATGCGAGGAGCCTTTATGCCGAGGATCGCGGTACCGAGTTTTACAGCAAAACTGAGAAACTGTCACGCTTTGATGTGCATGTGAAGAGCAAAAATCCGAAGCTTTCCGGCGAGAAAATGTTGGTCATGCTCCACATCGATCTGGAGATCCAGAACCGCTACTATGTGACGGATAAGGGTGCGAAGAAGTCATATCCGCCGGAAAAGAGGGCGGTATATTATGTGGCAAGGGAATTGTGCTCGCAGCTTTCCTACAGTACCCATGTGACGGACTATGGGGCGTTGGAGAAGTGTTACAGCATCTGGGTGATGGTACGGGATGTGCCGAAAGTACTGCAGAACAGCGTGAGTCTCATAGAGTTAAAGAAACGGGATCTGATCGGGGATACGCCGGATGCAGCGGAAAACTATGACCTGATGAGTGTCGTGTTCGTCCGCCTGGGCAGTGAGGTTCCTGAAAACAGTGTATTTGAGTATATCGAAAGTGTAAATGCGGGAAAGACGGAAGCAGTAAAAAAGTACGTAGATATAGAAAGCAGACCACAGGTCGCGGAGGAGGTAAAAACAATGGAAGGATTTGCAGAGATCTTTATGGAAAAAGGAATAGAGAAAGGAATAGAGAAAGGAATAGAGAAAGGATCAGAACGCCATTTGATCGATCAAATCTGCAGAAAGCTTCGCAGAGGCAAGGACGTTCCGCAGATTGCGGATGAGGTGGAAGAGGATGAGATAAGGGTGCAGCTGATCTGTGATATCGCGGGGCGTTTTGCACCGGATTTTGATACGGATCAGGTGTTTGAAGCAGTATGGAAGGAACTGGTGGAGGCCTGAATATGAGAACGATTTCGGACGAACAGAAAATCTACGAGCTGTCAAAGATCTGGAAGGATGCAGAGTATAATTTCGCGTTCTGGGACAGGGTGAGTGTCGATTGGGACGGGGAGTATAAAAAAGCGCTCCCGCGGGTGCTTGAGGCTTCGGATGTATACGAATACTATCGGGAGCTTGCACGCTTTTTAAATCTGCTCGGTGACGGGCATACCGGGATCAGCTTTCCGGCGGATGTCCGGCAGAGCGCGGAATACTATTCGATGCTCCCGCTTTATCTTGTGAAGATCGAAGAAGAGTATGTGGTATTAAGTGTCGCGGAAGAGTATAAAGACACGATCCCGATGTTCAGTGTGCTGAAGAAGTTTGACGGCGTGGATATCCGGGATCATATCCGCGAAAAATGCTACCCTTATATCTGGCATGGGAATGAGGAAGCCTGCGCGAAGGCGGCAGTGATCGAGCTTTTATACGGAAAGGCCGGCAGTGAAGTGCTTCTGACATTTGAAAAGGACGGAAAACTGTTCGACGCAGGCTTTCGGAGAACCGACGCTTCGGGGATAAAATGGTATGCTTCCGGCCTGCCGGTACCCCAGACCATTCCCGGGGAGATGATCCTTGATGAGGAATCCGTCAGGATCAGGCTCACGGAGAACGGCATCGCGATGATCACGATCACCACCTTTATGGACGATTCGGTTCCCGGAAAGATCTATGGGAAGTTTGATGGGCTGCGCGGAGCAAAAGGCTATATCATCGATGTCCGCGGAAACGAGGGCGGGAACAGCAATAATGCGGATGCGGTCGCTGCCCTGTTTATCTCCGGGCAGTTCGAGAGCTGTCTCGCCGAGACGCAGATCTATGAGCCTACATATAAGGCGTGGGGCTTGTTTAGGGAAGACTTCAAAAAGGTATCGCCGGAGAATGCGGAGGAGATGCACTGGGACGAGAGGAGTCTGAAATCCTACCGGATGTGCAGGCATATCTGCTTTCAGAGAGAGAGCGACAACGTGCAGAACAATGCTCCCGGGAAACTGGAAGGCCCGGTCGCGGTGCTTATGAACAGCGATACGGGATCCGCTGCGGAAGATTTTGTAGACGTCATGAAAATGCACACCAATGCGCTTTTTGTCGGGAGCAACACGGCGGGAACCTCCGGCCAGCCGTACATAGTGCCGCTTGAAAGCGGCGGCAGCTACCGCATCTGTACCAGACGCTGCCTCGCGCAGAACGGAGAAGACATATACAATAAAGGTTTCTCGCCGGATGTCAGAGTGGCAGTCACCCTTTCGGATTTTCGAAAGGGCTGTGACAGGGCTATGGAGACCGCTGTTGATCTCATCATGAAGCAGCTTTAATGAGGACAGGGGGACGGTCCTTCTGTCTTCAGTGAGGACAAGGGGACGGTTCTTTTGTCTTCATGATGGGCGGGTAACGGTTCTCTGAAAGAGCATAACGATCAACGTGGGAGCCGTTGTCTGAACCGGATATGAGTTCGATAACGGAATTTATTAACAACTTATGGTAAACCGAGGGCGTATTTTATCAGATTTTCGTACATTTTCATCTTGAAATAAAGACTTATTTCCGCTATAATGTCAAGCGATGTGAAAAGGTTTCACACTTATATCTTTAATTATGGAGGAATTTGACAATGGCAGTAAAAGTAGCAATCAATGGTTTTGGCCGTATCGGCCGTCTCGCATTCCGCCAGATGTTCGGAGCTGAGGGTTATGAAGTTGTAGCGATCAACGATCTGACCAGCCCCAAGATGCTGGCTCACCTGCTTAAGTATGACTCTTCTCAGGGTAAGTATGCTCTGGCTGACAAGGTAAGCGCAGGTGAAGATTCCATCACGGTTGACGGCAAGACTCTGAAGATCTACAAAGAGCCGGATGCCAACAATTGCCCCTGGGGCGAGCTTGGCGTGGATGTAGTGCTGGAGTGCTCCGGTTTCTACACCTCCAAGGAGAAGGCTCAGGCGCACATCAATGCAGGCGCTAAGAAGGTTGTTATCTCCGCACCGGCCGGCAACGATCTGCCTACCATCGTATACAATGTTAACCACACCACGCTGACCAAGGAAGACAAGATCATCTCCGCAGCAAGCTGCACCACCAACTGCCTGGCTCCCATGGCTAAGGCTCTGAACGATCTGGCTACCATCAAGAGCGGTATCATGAGCACCATCCATGCTTACACCGGCGACCAGATGATCCTTGACGGTCCTCAGAGAAAGGGTGATCTGCGCAGAAGCCGTGCAGGTGCGATCAACATCGTTCCCAACAGCACCGGCGCTGCAAAGGCTATCGGCCTGGTTATCCCCGAGCTGAACGGCAAGCTCATCGGCTCCGCACAGCGCGTTCCTACCCCTACCGGCTCCACCACCATCCTGGTTGCAGTTGTGAAGGGTGAGGTTACCAAGGAAGGCATCAACGCTGCTATGAAGGCTGCAAAGACCGAGTCCTTCGATTACAACGAGGATGAGATCGTTTCTTCCGACATCGTTGGTTCCACCTACGGCTCCATCTTCGATGCTACCCAGACCATGGTCAGCAAGATGGACGACGGCAACAGCCTGGTTCAGGTTGTTTCCTGGTATGACAACGAGAACAGCTACACCTCTCAGATGGTTCGTACCATTAAGTACTTCTCTGAGCTTGGCTGATCTGACTGATCACAGACCTATGAGGGTCCGGTCCGAGGACCGGACCCTTTTTAAGTTAGAAAATACATAAGGAGATCATTATGGGATTAAACAAAAAGTCTGTAGATGACATCAACGCAAAGGGCAAGAGAGTTCTCGTCCGCTGCGATTTCAATGTACCTCTGAAGAACGGTGAGATCACCGATGAGACCAGAATCGTTGCAGCTCTGCCCACCATTCAGAAGCTGATCGATGACGGCGGCAAGGTGATCCTTTGCTCTCACCTGGGCAAGGTGAAGAACGGCCCCAACGAGGGCGAGTCCCTGGCACCCGTTGCAAAGAGACTCAGCGAGAAGCTGGGCAAGGAAGTCGTCTTCGTCGCTGATTACAACGTGACCGGCGAAGCAGCTACCAAGGCTGTCGAGGCTATGAAGGAAGGCGATGTGGTCCTGCTGCAGAATACCCGTTTCCGCGGCGCTGAGGAGACCAAGAACGGCGAGGAGTTCTCCAAGGAGCTGGCTGATCTGGCTGACCTGTATGTTTGCGACGCATTCGGTTCCTCCCACAGAGCACACGCTTCCGTGGAAGGCGTTACCAAGTTCATCACCGCAAAGGGCGGCGAGAATGTGGTCGGCTACCTGATGCAGAAGGAGATCAACTTCCTGGGCAATGCGGTTGAGAATCCCGTTCGTCCTTTCGTTGCCATCCTGGGCGGCGCTAAGGTTGCAGACAAGCTGAACGTGATCAACAACCTGCTGGAGAAGTGCGACACCCTGATCATCGGCGGCGGTATGGCATATACCTTCCTGAAGGCACAGGGAATGGAGATCGGTAACTCCCTGGTAGACAATGAGAAGCTTGACTACTGCAAGGAGATGATGGATAAGGCGCAGAAGCTGGGCAAGAAGCTGCTGCTTCCCGTTGACTCCGTCACCATCGCTGCTTTCCCTGATCCCATCGATGCCCCTGTTGAGACCGAGGTCTATGATGCCGACAAGATGCCTGCAGACCGTGAGGGCTGCGACATCGGACCTAAAACCCAGGCTCTCTATGCTGAGGCTGTCAAGTCTGCCAAGACCGTAGTCTGGAACGGACCTATGGGCGTCTTCGAGAATCCCACTCTGGCTGCAGGTACCATCGCAGTGGCCAAGGCCCTGGCAGAGACTGATGCCACCACCATCATCGGCGGCGGCGACTCTGCAGCAGCTGTCAACCAGCTGGGCTTCGGCGACAAGATGAGCCACATTTCCACCGGTGGCGGCGCTTCCCTGGAGTTCCTTGAGGGCAAGGTTCTTCCTGGCGTAGCTGCAGCAGATGATAAATGAGCGATATAAAGTGAGCCGAGGACGCAGTATCTCTGCTAGCAGAAGATACTGCGTCTTTGGCGAACGAAACGTTTGAGCAATATCCCGCCGAAGGCGGAACAGATATTGCGAAAACGTACGGATTTCGAAAGCGAAGCGAAGAAATCCGTAGATATCGAGAAAAATAGGAGAAAAAATATGGCAAGAAGAAAGATCGTAGCCGGCAACTGGAAGATGAACATGACTCCCAGCGAGGCAGTGAAGCTTGCCGAGGAGCTGAAGCCCCTCGTACAGAGCGATTCCGTTGATGTAGTCTACTGTGTACCCGCCATCGACATCATTCCCGTTGTGGAAGCTGTGAAGGGCACCAATGTTGCCGTAGGCGCTGAGAATATGTATTTCGAGGAGAAGGGTGCATTCACCGGAGAGATCTCCGCTGCAATGCTGAAGGATGCAGGCGTTCAGTACGTCATCCTGGGCCACTCCGAGAGAAGAGATTACTTCAAGGAGGACGATGCACTGCTGAACAAGAAGGTCAAGAAGGCCTTCGAAGCAGGACTGACCCCCATCCTTTGCTGCGGTGAGAGCCTGGAGCAGAGAGAGATGGGCGTGACCATGGACTGGATCCGTTTCCAGATCAAGTCCGATCTGGTGGGCGTTTCCGCTGATCAGGTTGCTTCCATGGTGATCGCTTACGAGCCTATCTGGGCTATCGGTACCGGCAAGACCGCTACCACCGAGCAGGCACAGGAGGTTTGCAAGGGTATCCGCGACTGCATCGCAGAGATTTATGATGATGCTACCGCAGCATCCGTTCGTATCCAGTACGGCGGATCCGTCAACGCAGGCAACGCAGCCGAGCTGTTCGCACAGTCCGACATCGACGGCGGCCTGGTAGGCGGTGCGAGCCTGAAGCCCGACTTCGGCAAGATCGTCAACTATCAGTAAGATTCTGCTACATGAAAAAGCTTCCGGTGAAAACCGGAAGCTTTTTTCATGTCTTAAGGGTTATCGCTTTATCGGATGGTGTTCTCCAGCTCTTTTTGTGCCTGATTCAGGCCGTTCTCCACGCTGATCTCGCCGTCTATGATCTGGCGCATTGCATTTCCCAGAATGGTGTAGAATTCCGGCCATTTTTCCAGCGTGGGACGATAGGTTCCGCCCTGTAACGCATCACAGATGGCATCGTATTGCGGGTACTGGGCCAGCACTGCCTCATCACGGAGACTGGAATATCTGCAGGGGACGCCGCCGATGGCGATGGTTTCTTTCTGAACGTTTTTATCCATCAGGTAGGTCAGGAGCTGTGCGGCGGCTTCCTTTTTGGAACTGTCTCCACAGATGCCCAGCATCCAAATGCCGTAGACATTGGCATTATAGGAGATGGAATTTTCATCCAGCTTGCCGGAGATGGAGCAGTAGTTCGCCGGAGACAACTCCGTGGGAGTGTACCAGCCGGGCCATCCGATGGCCATGGCGCCTTCCCCGTTCTCAATGGATGCGATGAGCGTGGATTTGTCCATTGCTTCTCCGGTGGCGATGAGATTCAGATAAGCGTTCATGGCTTCCACAAATACCGGCGTGTTGACGGTAGGGCGGTTGTTCTCATCCACGACCCAGCCGCCGTAGGCCAGCAATATCGGCAGGAAATCCACCACCAGATTGTTCTCGGTGTCGCCTCTGTAAAGGAATCCGGCCTTTCCGATGCTCTCGGCGTATTTGGCGACTTCCATCACATCTGCCAGGGAGGAGTCTGAATTCAGATCCACGCCGCTGCTTTTGATCAGATCCTTGTTGTAGAGGAGCACGGTCACATTGCCGAAATAGGGTACCAGATAGAGATGGTCGCCATAGTAGGAGATGGCGGTTGTGGCGGGGATGATATCATTGTCGATGCTGTATCCCAGCTCGGACAGATCCGCGACGACCCCTTCGGCATAGAGCTGTGCGGTCCAGGAGGCATCCGCCATGCACAGATCATATTGCGAACTCCTGCCCCCCTCATCCAAAAGGAGATTGTGCAGATCATCCTCGGAGAAATTAACGACTTCGCAAGTGATCCCGGTCTGCTCTTCGAAAGCGGGCAGACAGGATCGGATGACATCCGAATAAGTGCCGTCACGGAGCGCCAGCGTTAAGCTTTTGGTATGGGTGGCATCGACCTGGCTCTGAACGCTTCCGCAGCCGGAGAGGACCGATATGCCTATGGACAGGGTAAGAATACTCGAAAGAACGCGTCTTAACCTCATTCAGTTTCCTCCGTATCAAATAGTGACTCTATTATATCAACCTGATATTCAATAAACAACCCGTGTCAGCTCCCCCTGTGCTCAGATTGCCCATTGTTTTGGCGTTTCCGATTTGTTAAAATATGATTAAATATTTTGTTACGAAAGGGGCAAGGCTTATGATCTATCGTTGTAAGAACTGCGGCGGTAACGCTGTCTACAGTCCCGAGAAGGGAACGATGTTCTGTCCTTCCTGTGAAGGAACGGATTGCGAGGAACCTTACATTCCTTCGGAATCGGCCAATCTGTTGTTGTGTCCGAACTGCGGAGGCGAGCTGCCTCTGGAGAAGTTCACTTCCGCGCTGAAGTGCCCGTTCTGTGACAACTATCTGATCCTGGACGAGCGTCTGGAAGGTGCTTATCAGCCCAGGATGATCGCACCCTTCCGTGTGGGCATGGAAGAGGTAAAGACGAAGATCCGGGAGCGCTTCGGCAAGATGAAATTCGTCCCGAAGGACCTGGTGTCCGATGCCAAGCTGGACGGCATGCAGGGATGGTATGTGCCCTTCTGGTTCTATGATTATGACACGGAGCTCATTTTTGACGGTGTCTGCACCCATGTGAAAACCTGGAAGGATGAGAAGTTCGAGTATGCGGAGCGTTCCGACTACGACGTCCACAGAAATCTGGGCGTGAACTTCCGCAAGCTTCCCGTGGATGCTTCCGACGCGATGCCGGACAGCACCATGGACCTGCTGGCGCCCTTTCACTATGACGATACGGTAGCCTATGACAGCAGACTGCTGAGCGGCTTCTATGCGGAGCAGTACAACCAGTCCTCCACAGCGCTGGAGGAGCGGGCGAAAAAGCTGATGGAGTCCAGTGCCAACACCATTTTGAACGACTCCATTTCCAAGGGCCCCGAGTGCAATTATCAGGAGAACAATGCGGTGAACCGCCGCACGGATGTGAAGTCCAGGGATGTGCAGTTTGGCCTGATGCCCGTCTGGAAGTATGATTACATCTACCACGACCAGCACTATCCTTTCTACATCAACGGTCAGACCGGCAAGATCGTGGGCGACACCCCCGTGGACAAGACGAAGGTGCTCCTGTGCTCCGCCCTGGCAGGTATCGTCCTGGCTCTGATCCTGTATTTTGCTATGAACAGCATTCCCGCAGCCATCATCGGTTTCTTTATCGCCGGCGGTATCTTTGCGGGAACGAACCTGCGTCAGAGAATGAGCGGCAACACAACCACGGCCATGACCTATGTGGCAGACAGTTCCGTGAAGGTAAACCTGTCCTCGGACCGCTTCATTACCAAGCGGCTGGACAAAAAGCCCCTGCCGCCGAAGCAGAATTAGGCGGCGCGGCCGGTTCCGTCACCGATCTGCTCCATCCCCGAAAAAAGAAGATCCCGGACCCTTCCGCAATGGGAGAGGGTTCGGGATTTTTTTCCCTTTTCGCAAACCTCAAGACTGCGTCTTTCGGTTTACCGCAGTCGCCAAAGATCCGACATTCATGCAAGCATGAATGTCGGATCTTTGGCTCGTTGCGAACAAAAATAACGCCCCTCATGACGGTAAGGGGCGTTAAGAATGTTTATGTATAGAGATTAAGCGAGCGTGTTTACTGCTTTGGCAATCTGGGAAAGCTTACGGGCTGCGTTGTTCTTGTGGTAAACGCCCTTGGTGCAAGCCATCTCGATCACTTTGGTAGCATTCGCAAGCTCAGCGGTAGCTGCAGCCTTATCGCCGGCCTCAACTGCGGAATAGACCTTCTTCATAGCGGTCTTCACGCCGGAGCGGATCGACTTATTTCTCTCTGCATTTGCTCTGCTGACGAGAACTCTCTTCTTAGCGGATTTAATGTTAGCCAAAGTTTACACCTCCATCCTTACAAAATGGTTAGCCGCATGTACACCCGCCGACACGGAGCCGGTGCACACATACTCTATTAATCTATACACTTTCTTTTTGATTGTCAAGAGATTCTTTTCGGAAAAACGCAAAACTTCATGATTTTGCTTTCGGATTCGCCACGTTCATGTTAGAATGTATACTTGCTGATATCTCTGCGGGAGTCCCCTGCCGGAAGGACCCGTTTTGCAAATCTGCAGGGGGTCGACCGTCAGAGATTATAGCACTAAGAGATAGAAACGGAAAGACTTTTATGGATCAGAGTAAAATCAGAAATTTTTGCATCGTGGCGCACATCGACCACGGGAAATCCACCCTGGCGGACCGGATCATCGAGAGCACCGGTCTGCTCACCAGCCGGGAGATGCAGGAGCAGGTCCTGGACAATATGGACCTGGAGCGGGAGAGAGGCATCACCATCAAGGCCCAGGCGGTCCGCACCATTTACAAGGCGAAGGACGGGGAGGAGTATGTCTTTAACCTCATCGACACCCCGGGGCATGTGGATTTTAACTATGAGGTGAGCAGGAGCCTCGCCGCCTGCGACGGTGCCATTCTGGTGGTGGATGCCGCTCAGGGGATCGAAGCCCAGACCCTGGCCAATGTGTATCTGGCACTGGATCACGATCTGGATGTGTTCCCTGTTATCAACAAGATCGATCTGCCCAGCGCTGAGCCCCAGCGGGTCATTGACGAGATCGAGGATGTCATCGGCATCGAGGCTCAGGACGCTCCCCTGATCTCTGCGAAAAACGGCATCGGCATCGACGAGGTGCTGGAGGCCATCGTACACAAGATCCCTGCACCCAAGGGGGACCCCAATGCCCCTTTAAAGGCGCTGATCTTTGACTCCCTCTACGATTCCTACCGCGGAGTCATCGTTTTTTGCCGCATCATGGAAGGTACCGTGCGCCGCGGAACGAAGATCCGCATGATGGCCACCGGCGCTGTGGAGGATGTGGTGGAGGTAGGGTATTTCGGCCCCGGCCAGATGATCCCCTGCGAAGAGCTTTCCGCAGGCATGGTGGGCTACATCACCGCTTCCATCAAGAACCTGGGAGAGACCGCTGTGGGCGACACCGTCACCGAGGAGGAGCGCCCCTGCGCTGAAGCCCTGCCGGGCTACAAGAAGGTCCAGTCCATGGTCTATTGCGGCATGTATCCCGCAGACGGCGCCAAGTATCCGGACCTGAGAGATGCGCTGGAAAAATTAAAGCTGAACGATGCTTCCCTGAACTACGAGCCTGAGACCTCCGTGGCCCTGGGCTTCGGCTTCCGCTGCGGATTCCTGGGACTGCTCCATCTGGAGATCATCCAGGAGCGCCTGGAGCGGGAATACAATCTGGACCTGGTGACCACCGCCCCCGGCGTTGTGTATCATGTCTACTGCACCAACGGCGAGAGCATGAGCCTCACCAACCCCTCCAACCTGCCGGATCCCACCATGATCGATTACATGGAGGAGCCCATTGTGAACGCTGAGATCATGGTGACCAAGGACTTTGTGGGATCCATTATGGAGCTCTGCCAGGAGCGGCGGGGCAAGTACGTGAGCATGGAGTATATCGAGGCGGGGCGCGCGCTGTTAAAATACGAGCTGCCCTTAAATGAGATCATCTATGATTTCTTCGATGCGTTAAAGTCCAGATCCCGGGGCTACGCTTCCTTCGACTATGAACTGAAGGGCTATGAGCGCTCCAGTCTGGTGAAGCTGGACATTCTCATCAACCACGAGGAGGTGGACGCTCTTTCCTTCATCGTCCATGCGGACTCCGCCTACGAGCGCGGCAGAAGGATGTGCGAGCGCCTGAAGGAAGAGATCCCCAGGCACCTTTTTGAGATCCCCATTCAGGCGGCTGTGGGCGGCAAGATCATCGCCCGGGAGACAGTGAAGGCCATGCGGAAGGATGTGCTTGCCAAGTGCTACGGCGGTGATATCACCCGTAAGAAGAAGCTTCTGGAAAAGCAGAAGGAGGGCAAGAAGCGCATGCGCCAGATCGGCAATGTGGAGATCCCTCAGGCTGCTTTTATGAGTGTGCTGAAGCTGGACGAGGACAAATGATCTGAGTGAGGAAAAATCGCAGAAGATGGAATCTGTGGAACTGTATTTTCATATCCCGTTTTGCGTGCGGAAATGTCTGTACTGTGATTTCCTGTCCTTTGGGGACGGGAGATCCAGGCAGGACTATGTCAGGGCTCTTGCGCAGGAAACGGAAATGCATGCGGAGGAGTGCCGGAAGATGACGGTCTCCTCCGTTTTTTTCGGGGGTGGGACCCCCTCTCTTCTGGAGCCTCGGGAGCTGGAGCCGGTCTTTGCTGCCCTGCGGGCGGGATTCCGGCTGGCGGAGGACTGCGAGATCACGGTGGAATGCAATCCCGGTACCGTCACAGGGGAAAAACTGGATTTTTACCGGGAGATGGGTGTAAACCGCCTGAGCATCGGCCTCCAGTCTGGGCTGGACGAGGAGCTGCGGCGCATCGGCAGGATCCACTCGAAGGAGCAGTTCCTGGAGACCTGGGAAGCTGCTGCGGCTGCAGGCTTTACCAATTGCAATCTGGATATCATGAGCGCTCTGCCGGGGCAGACTGCGGAGGACTATCGGAAAACGCTGGAACTGGTGGGGTCTCTGGATCCCGCCCCGGTGCATGTGTCCGCCTACAGTCTCATCCTGGAGGAGGGGACGCCGCTTTACGATCTGGTGCAGCGCGGAGCCCTCACCCTTCCGGGGGAGGATGCGGACCGGGAGATGTATGAGGAGACGGGGCGATTCCTGGGGGAAATGGGCCTTCGGCGGTACGAGGTGTCCAATTACGCGGTCCCCGGGTACGAATGCAGGCACAATCTGGGCTACTGGACGGGAGTGCCCTATCTGGGACTGGGGCTGGGCGCCTCTTCCTATTTCGGTGGATGCAGATACCGCCATACAGAGGATATGGCGGCGTATCTGGCAGACCCTGCGGGGACCCGTTTAGAGGAGCAGATACTGACGAAAAACGAGCGGATGAGCGAGCGGATGATCCTGGGTCTTCGGCTGACCCGGGGGATCTGCGCGGAGGATTTTGCGGAGGAGTTCGGGACCGGCCTGCGGGAGGCCTACGGGGAGACCATCGCCCGGCATGAAAAAGAAGGGCTTTTGATCACGGAAAAGGACGAAAACGGGCGGAGTTTCCTGCGTTTTACGGAGAAAGGCATGGATCTGGAGAACTACGTCCTCCGGGATTTTGTCTGAACCCTCACAAGTTTTTCCGATTTTTTTAGATTTTATTTGTGATTTTGTGATAATTCCTTTATAATATTTTTTGGAATTTTATGTATTGCAAAGAGGGGGCTCTATGCAATTTGTCAAATGGGAAGATTTGAAAGAGGGTATGAGGCTGGCCAGACCGATCTATAGCAAGTCGGGCGTGCTTTTGTTCGAGCGGAATTCCAAACTCACCAAGGGCGCCATCGACAGCGTTAAGAACTTCGGTCTCCTGGGGATCTACATCCTGGAGCCTGCCGAACCGCTTCCGCCCATGTCCGAAGAGGATATGGAGTTCGAACGCTTCGAGATCAAGATGGTTTCCACGCTCCAGGACGAGATGGAGCGGATCATTTCCACAAAGCGCTACAAGAACCTGCCCACCATCGCCAGCCAGATCCTGCGGGCGTACGGCCATCTGGAGGACAAGGTCACCATCTATCAGAATCTGCGGAGCCGGGACGATTTCGTCTGCAGGCATATGTTTAACACCGCGATCCTCTGTGCCATGATCACCCACCGTATGAACGTGGCACTGGATGATCAGCTCACCACCGTCAACGCGGCGCTGCTTCACGACATCGGTAAGATCAATTCCGACAATCCCGTCATTTACGGACGGAAGCCGGAGGCGGGAGATGAGGAAGCGTACAACAAGCTCATGTTCGACGGGCTGGATCTCATCGAACAGGCATTTTCCGGAGAGGGCCCCGCGCTGAAGCGCATCTGCACCCAGGCCCTGCGGAACCGCATCGACTACAGCAACGGTGTGGACATCAAATCGCGAAAGACCATCCTCGGAGCCAAGGTTCTGATCGTGGCAAACAAATATGACGAGATGACGGGCATGAGCCTCAGCGGTGAGAGCGAGTCCGAGCTTGCCTGCATCAAGCATTTCATGGATCATCCCGACCTGTACGATAAGGACGTGGTACAGGCGCTTATCGATTCCATCCGAATCCTCTTTACCGGGGTCAGCGTGATCCTGAATACAGGGGAGAAAGCCCTGATCCTCTCGGAGAACACGGAGAACATCTTAAAGCCCACCGTGCTCTGCTTCCGGGATGACAAGGTACTGGACCTTTCGCTTTACGCCTACAGTGACATGTGGGTGAAAGATATCATGAAGACCCTGGACAATCGGTACATCATGAATGTAGATCCAAACAAAAAAACCGGAGAAGGAGAAACGAACAATGCTTGATATCGAAGAAGTCCTTAGAAAAGCAAAAGATGCCGGCGCCAGCGATGTGCATATCACCGTTGGAATTCCTCCCAAAATGCGTGTCAACGGCAATCTGATCACCATGGAAGAGTATCAGAGAATGATGCCCGCGGATACGCTGGATGTTGTGATGCATATCACCACCGATACCCAGCGTGCACGCTTTGAGGAGCGCGGAGAATACGATATGTCGTTCTCCATTCCCAATTTGGGTCGTTATCGTGTGAACATCTTCAAACAGAGAGGTTCCGCTGCCATGGCCTTCCGTCTGGTGGGCACGGTGGTTCCCCCTCCGGAGAAGCTGGGCGTTCCCAGTTCCGTTGTGGATCTGTACAACCGCAAGCGTGGTCTGGTGCTGGTCACCGGTCCTACCGGTTCCGGTAAATCCACGACCCTGGCAGCCATCATCGACAAGATCAACAACTCCCGTGATGCCCATGTCATCACCCTGGAGGACCCGATCGAGTATCTGCATCAGCACAAGATGTCCATGGTCAACCAGCGTGAGATCGGACTGGATTCCGACAATTACGCGAACGCACTTCGTGCGGCCCTCCGTGAGGACCCCGATGTCATCCTCGTGGGTGAGATGCGTGACTTCGAGACCATCAGCGTTGCCATCACCGCAGCAGAGACCGGACACCTCGTCCTGTCCACTCTGCACACCATCGGCGCAGCCAGCACCGTGGACCGTGTCATCGACGTATTCCCGCCTCATCAGCAGCAGCAGATCCGCGTGCAGCTGGCAAACGTGCTGGAGGCTGTCATTTCCCAGCAGCTGATCCCTACCATGGACGGCAGAGGCCGTGTGGCTGCATTCGAGGTCATGCACGCAAATCACGCTGTGCGTAACCTGATCCGTGAGGGTAAGTCTCACCAGCTCCAGAGCGTCATGCAGACCAACCGTAAGATGGGCATGATCACCATGGACGAGGCAATCCTGCAGCTGTACTTCGACGGCACCATCGATCGTGAGCAGGCCATCAATTTCGCTCAGGATCCCGACGGCATGATGCTGAAGATCTGATCACCGTTTTCTATGAAATAGAACAGGCAGTCCGGATTTCCGGGCTGCCTGTTTTTTCTATTCCCTGTTGATTGCCGGGAAAGACTTATTTCCTTGCTTCATTCTCCTTGCCGGGAAGGATCTCATCAATGAGACCGTCGGAATGCTTGCGGATCTCCTGATTTAATTCCCGTACCTCCTCGGGCCCTTTCTCATTGGTTGTCACTGTTTCGAGAGGGCCGCTTCAGGGACCCCGTTACCATGAGGATCCATCTTTGATCAGGATTATATCATGGTTTTTCTGTTTGCGGAACGTCTCATTCCTACCTGCTTACCCTTTCCAATAGGACAGATCCGGGCGATAGTAGATGGCTTCCAGGAGATGGTTTCTGGCGATGGCCTCGCTCCCCTCCAGGTCAGCGATGGTCCGGGCCACCCGCAGGACGCGGTGATAGCTCCTGGCGCTGAGGCCGATCTTGTCATAGACACTCTCCAGATAGGCTTGCTCTCCCGGTCCCAGACCGCAGAAACGCTCGATCTCCCCCGGGGACAGGTCGGAATTGAAGCGGATCCCGGTCCCGGCGTATCGTTCCCGCTGCATGCTTCTGGCCCGCTCCACAGCTGAGCGCATTTCCGCGGAAGAGAGTCCTTCCGCAGGCTTTCGGATATCCCGCAGGTCCACCCCTTTCAGCTCCACGCACAGGTCGATCCTGTCCAGAATGGGACCGGAGACTTTGCCCAGGTAATGCCGGATCTGGGTCTCGGAGCACCTGCATTTGTTCCGGTCCGGATAGTAGCCGCAGGGACAGGGATTCATGGCACAGATCAGGAGAAAATCCGCCGGATAGGTGATGCTGTAGCGGGCCCTTGCGATGTGGATTCGGTGATCCTCCAGAGGCTGCCGGAGGCTGTCCAGGGTGTTTCTCTGGAATTCCGGCAGCTCATCCAGGAAAAGGACGGAGCGGTGGGCCAGAGAGATGGCGCCGGGTCTGGGGGAGACACCCCCGCCGATGAGGGCGGGCAGGGAGAGAGAATGGTGCGGCGCCTGGAAGATGCGGTTCCGGATCAGAGGGACACCCGGGGGCAGGAGGCCCGCCACGGAATGCACCGAGGTGACTTCCAGACTTTCCTCCAGATTTAAGGGTGGCAGGATCCCGGGGATCCGCTTGGCGATCAGCGACTTTCCAACCCCCGGCGGTCCTGTCATGAGGAGTGAGTGGAATCCCGCAGCGGAGATTATGGCTGCCCGCTTTGCGTTTTCCTGGCCGCAGACTTCGGCAAAATCCGGGACGGAAACGGGCGCGCAGGCCTCCTCATCGGACACCGGCTTCGCCGCGGGCAGTGCATCCTCCGCCCCGGTCTGCAGGTATTCCAGCACCTGCCTGATGTGCGTGGCGGAACGGATCCGGATCCCCGGCACCACGGCAGCTTCCCGTTCGTTTGCCCCGGGAACGATGCAGGTGCTTATGCCCCAGTCCCTGGCTTTTCGCACAATGGGGAGGACACCCCGGACGCTCTTTACCTCGCCCCCCAGTCCAAGCTCTCCCAGAAAGAGCACCCCTTCGGTCGCTTCCTGTGGGAAGAAGGAGAGGCAGCTTAAGATCCCTATCAGAATGGGCAGATCATAGGCCGTGCCGTCCTTGTGGATGTCGGCGGGAGAGAGGTTCACCGTGATCTTGGAGGCCGGGAGCTCCAGCCCGCAGTTTTTCATGGCGGCCTGGATCCGGTCTTTGGATTCACGGACTTCCTGACATAAGCTCCCCACCATGGTAAAGCCGGGGAGCCCCGTGGAGATGTCCACCTCCACGCGGACAGGCAGTGCTTCAACGCCCAGAAGGGCGGATGTTTGGATCGAACTGTACATGGATTTTCCTTCCTCCGTGACATGAGAAATTGCGGATGAGATTTCTCTCAAATGATCATGCTTTGCGAAATGAATTTTGTGATACCTGTGCGGCGGTGCCTTCCAGCAGGAGACTCATGAGGCTCAGGCGGATGGTCTCGGGAGGAAGGGACGTACCGGCTTCCTCCAGGCGCTGCGCCAGTTCCTCCGGGGTTTGGGGCGTAAAGTCCAGCATGGAAAAAATGACATGCAGGTCAGTTCCTTTCGGGTAAGGATTAGCGGATTCCCTGCCGGAGAAGCTTTTGCGGCGGCGGGATTTTTCATCGATCGCTGCCGGGATGCGAGCACCGACATTGGCTGCGAGCTCGTGCAGATGCATTGGATCGGACTGCGCATTTGAGAGCAGAGTTGCCTTGCCCGTTGCCGCGCCCCCCTCGGTGCGTCCCTCAGAATACTCCAGCAACTCCCGGATCAGGATCTCGGGGGAGAGGTACACCTGCGCTCCCTGTCCCAGGAGTCCGTTGCAGCCGTCGCTGAGCCGGTCCGTGATGCGGCCGGGGACAGCGTAGATCTCCCGCCCCTGCTCCAGTGCCATATCCACGGTGATGAGAGTGCCGCTTTGCTGTCTGGCCTCTACCACCACGAGAAAGTCACACAATCCGCTGACAATGCGGTTCCGTGGCGGGAAATGACCCGCCACCGCAGGGGTTCCCGGTCCATAGGTGGAGAGGATCCCGCCCCGTTCCCGCAGAGCCTCGTAGAGCCTTCGGTTGGAACGAGGGTAACAGACATCCGCTCCGGATCCCAGAACGGCGCAGGAGTAGCCTCCCGCGTCCAGGGCTGCCATCTGGGCCAGTCCGTCCACCCCCACCGCCATGCCGCTGATGACACTGATCCCCGCAGCGCCCAGAGCAGAGCCCAGCTCCTTTGCCACTTCCGCTCCGTAGGGGGAGCACCCTCTGGCGCCGATGACGGCCACGGAGGGTCGGTCCGCCGGGGGCAGGTTTCCCAGCAAAAAGAGTCCGTAGGTGGGATCCGGGATGTTCAGGAGCTGTTCCGGATAGTCCGGATCTCCCGGCAGGAGAAAGCGCATTCCGGTGCGTTCCATCCGCTCCGCCAGATCCTCCGGGCGGACCGCTTCCTTCTGCGCCAGCAGCGTGCGATAGGTTTTGACAGGGAGCACATCCTTTCTGGATTCCATCTCATGATAGATGGCGGCACAGCTCCCGTACTCTGCCAGCAGTCTGTAAACGGTGGCGCCCCCGATCCAGGGGATAGAGCAGAGCCAGAGGGCGCTAAGGCGTTCCTCCCGGGATATTTCTTTTTCATACAGAGTAAACATTTGAAACCTTTCCACCCATGCGCACATGGGTTTTCATGATTCATCGGCGACTGTTTCGTTCAGTGGGGGGACCGGGAGAAGAGGATCTCCCGCATCGATAGTTCTATCTAAAATCGGCCTGTCGCAAAAGTCAACCATGAAAGATGCACAATTTTTCGCCCCGAAACTTTGTTCGAATTTCCGATTTTTCACTATAACTAGTGGTATGTAATGCGATTCCCCATCTAGATGTGGTAGAATAAAAATTGCCTTTCGTACCCTGCGAAAGACAAAGGAGGCAGTATGACAGACAGAAATCTATCCAGGACAGTCCGGATCGGAGACCGGGTGATCGGCGGCGGGAATCCCATCCTGATCCAGTCCATGACCAATACAAAGACACAGGACGTGCAGGCCACGGTAGCCCAGATCCTTGCCCTGGAGCGGGCAGGATGTGAGATCGTGCGCTGCACGGTTCCGGATGAGGAGGCGGCGAAGGCCATCGGAGAAATCCGGAAGCAGATCCATATCCCCCTGGTGGCGGACATCCATTTCGATCACCGCATGGCCATCCTCGCCATGGAGAACGGCGCGGACAAGATCCGCATCAACCCGGGGAATATCGGCGATGCGGGCAAGGTAAAGCAGGTGGTGGATGTGGCGAAGGAGCGGGAGATTCCCATCCGTGTGGGGGTGAATTCCGGCTCTCTGGAGAAGCACCTGGTGGAAAAATACGGCGGCGTCACGGCGGAGGGCCTGGTGGAGAGCGCTCTGGACAAGGTCGCCATGATCGAGGATATGGGATATGACAACCTTGTCATAAGCATCAAGTCCTCGGATGTGATGATGTGCGTAAAGGCCCACGAACTGCTGGCACAGCAGACGGATCATCCCCTGCACGTGGGCATCACCGAGTCCGGCACTGTCCGCAGCGGCAGCATCAAGTCCGCCATCGGACTGGGACTCATCCTGCATCAGGGCATCGGCGATACCATCCGCGTCTCCCTGACCGGGGACCCCTGCGAGGAGATCGGTGCGGCGCGCTTGATCCTGCGGACGCTGGGTCTGCGCAAGGGCGGCATCGAGGTGGTGAGCTGTCCCACCTGCGGCCGTACACAGATCGACCTCATCTCCCTGGCCACACAGGTGGAGGAGCTTGTGAAGGATTATCCCCTGGATATCAAGGTGGCCGTGATGGGCTGTGTGGTCAACGGACCCGGGGAAGCGAAAGAAGCGGATCTGGGCATCTGCGGCGGCAAGGGAGAAGGACTCCTGATCCGCAGAGGGGAGATCCTCCGCAAGGTGCCGGAGGGCGAGCTCCTGGCGGCACTGAAGCAGGAGCTGGATCATTGGAATTTGGAGTAAGAGATGAGCAAGGCGTTTTTTGATATTTTTTCCGATCTGGATATGAAGAAAAGGACCAGACTGTATTTTGACGGGACCCAGGTGGAGCGCATCACCATGGACAAGAGCAGGAGCAATCTGCGCCTGTATCTGTGCAGCGACCATCTGATCCCCAAGGAGGAGATCTGGGCCGCCGAGGAGGAGATCGCCCGCTTCGTGAAGAAGGTCTCCCCCGTTTCTGTCCGGATCCATGAGCATTTCATGCTTTCGGAAGCATATAAGGTAAAGGATCTGCTGGACCTGTATCTGGAGAGCATTTATGCCGAGATCGAGGCTTACAATTTCCTCATGTACCAGATGCTGCGGAAGGCGGAGCTGACCTGCCCCGAGGAGGACGTGCTGCAGATCGACGCGGAGGACACCTTCCTGAACCGGAAGAAGGAATCCGAGCTGGTCTCCATTTTGAACAAGATCCTCCAGGAGCGCTGCGGCATCAAGGCGGAGGCCAGAGTGGTCTATCACGAGGCGGTGTCCGAGAAGGAGGACAACGTCGATCCCAGACTGCAGCAGAGAGTGGATGAGATCACCAGACGTGTCTACGGACAGGACCGTGGCGAGGAACTTTTGGGTGCCGTGGCCGTGAAGGACACGAAAGAAGCGAAAGAAGCGGAGGGCGCGCAGGAACCGAAAAACACGGTGCCGAAGCAGCTAGCGAACGCCGGTTCCGTTTCGGAGGCGAAGCCCAAAGAGCTCCGCTCCACCGCAAACCGCGCCAGGACGGATTATGCCTTTTCCGGCGGCAGACGCTCCGGCGGCGGCAGGCGGGAGGACGGCGCCATCAAGTATTCCGATAATCCTGACGTGATCTACGGCCGCGAGGTCACGGGAGATGCCACGCCCATGGAGGATATCGTGGGTGAGATCGGCATCGTGACGGTCCAGGGCCAGATCATGGCCGTGGATTCCCGGGACATCAAAAACGAGCGCACCATCCTCATGTTCGATATCACCGATTTCACCGATACTTTCCGCGTGAAGATTTTCGTTCCCACGGATAAGGTGAAGGAGCTCATGGGAGATATCAAGCCCGGTGCCTTTGTCCGGCTGACCGGTGCGCCCCAGATGGACACCTTCGACCATGAGCTCAGCATCGGATCCGTGAAGGGCATCCAGAAGAGTGTCGATCCCCGCACGCCCCGCAGGGATATGGCGGTTCATAAGCGTGTGGAGCTGAACCTTCATACCAAGATGAGCGACATGGACGGCGTTTCCGATGCTTCGGACCTGGTGAAGACCGCCCTGAAATTCGGCCATCGCGCCGTTGCCATCACCGATAACGGCGTGGTGCAGGGCTTCACCGAGGCCAACCATGTGTGGGAGGACCTCTGGAAGGACGAGAAGAAAAAACGCAAGGAAGCGGGAGATCCCAGCCCCGATAGGCAGGACTTTTTCAAGATCCTGTACGGCGCGGAGGTCTATCTGGTGGACGATCTGCTGGAGATCGTCTCCGACGACAGAGGGCAGAGTCTGGATGACGACTTTGTCGTTTTTGACGTGGAGACCACCGGCCTTTCCGTGACCACGGATACCTTCATCGAGTTCGGTGCGGTCAAGGTCTCCGGCGGCAAGGTGGTGGACCGTTTTTCCACCTTCGTCAACCCCGGCAGGCCCATCCCCTACGCGGTGACGGCCCTCACTTCCATCCGGGATGAGGATGTGAAGGACGCGCCGGATGCCACCGTGGCGGTGCGGGAGTTTCTGGCCTTCAGTGAGGGCTGCGTCCTGGTGGCCCACAATGCCGAGTTCGACGTGAACATCCTGAAGGAGCATTGCAAGCGCTTCGGCTATCCCCAGCAGCCCACCTATGTGGACACCCTGCCCCTGGCCAGAGTCCAGCTCCCGGGACATGCAAAATACACCCTGGACGCTGTGGCCAAGGCGCTGAACATCGACCTGGGTCATCACCACAGAGCAGTGGACGATGCGGAGTGTACCGCCTGGATCTTTGTGCGCTTTCTGGACCAGCTTCGGAAGGAAGGAATGACACAGCTGTCACAGATCAACGAGAAGGCCGGCAAGACCCCTTCCGCCATCGCCAAAAAGATCCCGCATCGCGCAGTGATCTTTGCAAAAAACGAACTGGGAAGAGTGCACCTCTACCACCTGATCACCGAGTCCCACCTCACCTATTTCAACCGTTTCCCCAAGGTCCCCAAGAGCCGCGTGAACGCGCTGCGGGAAGGCCTCATCGTGGGGAGCAGCGGTGTGAACGGAGAGGTGTACCGCGCCGTGGTGGAAGGAAATACCGACGAGCAGATCGCCAGATACGTGCAGTTCTATGATTATCTGGAGGTGCAGCCCATCGGCAACGCCGCCTTCCTCATTGAGAATGAGAAGATCTCCTCCATCGAAAACGAGGACGATCTGAGGAATGCCAACCGCAGGATCGTGGAGCTGGGGAAAGAATTCGGCAGACCCGTGGTGGCCACCGGTGACGTACATTTCAAGGAGCCCCAGGATGAGATCTACCGCCGCATCCTCATGGTGGGCAAGGGCAACAAGGAAGGAGAGGTCCAGGCACCCCTCTATTTCCGCACCACCGAGGAGATGCTGGAGGAATTTGCCTACCTGGGCAGTGAGAAGGCCATGGAAGTGGTGGTCACCAACACCAACATGATCGCCGACATGTGCGAGACCATTTCGCCGGTGCGCCCGGACAAATGTCCTCCCGTGATCCCTGACTCGGACAAGACCCTGACGGAGATCTGCTATAACAGAGCCCATGAGATCTACGGCCCCGACCTGCCGCCCATCGTGGTGGAGCGACTGGAGCGGGAGCTGCATTCCATCATCACCAACGGATTCGCCGTGATGTACATCATCGCCCAGAAGCTGGTGTGGAAGTCCGTGGAGGACGGCTACCTGGTAGGATCCAGAGGCTCCGTCGGAAGCTCCTTCGTGGCTACCATGGCAGGGATCACCGAGGTCAATCCCTTAAGCCCTCACTATTACTGCAGCAAATGCCATTACGTGGATTTCGACAGCGACGAAGTGAAGGCCTACGCGGGTAAGGCGGGCGTGGATATGCCGGACAAGGTGTGCCCCGTCTGTGGCGAGCCGCTGCACAAGGACGGCTTTGATATTCCCTTCGAGACCTTCCTGGGATTCGAGGGAGACAAGGAGCCGGATATCGACCTGAACTTCTCCGGCGAGTACCAGTCCAAGGCGCACAAATACACCGAGGTCATCTTTGGATCCGGCCAGACCTTCCGCGCGGGCACCGTGGGTACCGTGGCGGAGAAGACCGCCATCGGCTTCGTGAAGCATTATTTCGATGAGAAAAAGATCGTAAAGCGCAGGGGCGAGGTGGCTCGGATCGCCAAGGGCTGTGAGGGCGTTCGCCGCAGCACCGGCCAGCATCCCGGCGGTATCATCGTGCTTCCTCTGGGGCAGGACATCAACTCCTTCACCCCGGTGCAGCACCCCGCCAATGACATGTCCACGGACATCGTCACCACCCATTTCGATTATCACAGCATCGATCACAACCTGCTGAAGCTGGACATTCTGGGACACGATGATCCCACCATGATCCGTATGCTCCAGGACCTGACGGGGCTGGATCCCGTCAAGGACATCCCCCTGGACGGTCAGGATGTCATGAGCCTCTTCCAGAATACCGATGCGCTGGGCATTACCCCGGACGATATCGGCGGCACGAAACTGGGTGCTCTGGGGATCCCCGAGTTCGGTACCGATTTTGCAATGCAGATGCTCATCGACGCACAGCCCAAGGCATTTTCCGACCTGGTCCGGATCTCCGGTCTGGCCCACGGCACCGACGTGTGGCTGGGCAATGCGGAGACCCTGATCAAATCCGGCAAGGCCACCATTTCCACTGCCATCTGTACCAGAGACGACATCATGACCTACCTCATCGGTATGGGCCTGGATCCCTCCAAGTCCTTCAATATCATGGAGGCCGTCCGTAAGGGGAAGGTGGCGAAGGGCGATGCCAAGAACTGGCCCGCCTGGAAGGAAGACATGCTGGCGCATAACGTGCCCGACTGGTACATCTGGTCCTGCCAGAAGATCAAGTACATGTTCCCGAAGGCCCACGCCGCAGCCTATGTCATGATGGCCTGGCGTATCGCCTATTGCAAGATCCACTACCCGCTGGCCTACTATGCGGCCTACTTCAGCATTCGCGCCAAGGCCTTTTCCTACGAACTCATGTGCCAGGGAAAAGCCCATCTGGAGAGCGAGCTGAAGCGCTACAAGATGCGCCGGGATGCGGACAAGGGATCCGGGCTGGAGCCTCTTTCCAACAAGGAGGAGCTGCAGCTGGGCGACATGCGGATCGTGCAGGAGATGTATGCCCGGGGATTCGACTTTGTGCCCATTGATCTGTTCAAGGTCAAGTCCCGCCATTTCCAGATCGTGGACGGGAAGCTCATGCCTTCCCTCCTCAGTGTGGAAGGTCTGGGAGAGACTGCGGCGGATTCCATCGTGGAGGGTGCAAAAAAGGGCCCCTTCACTTCCAGGGACGATTTCAAGGAGCGCTGCAAAGTGTCCCAGACTGTGGCGGACACCCTGCACCGTCTGGGGATCCTGGGGGAACTGCCCGAGTCGAACCAGATCAGCATCTTCGATATTTTCGGCACGGAATAAGGGTTTTCCTGCTTTCGAAAGAAAACGGAAAAAGAAATTGAAAAAGTGCTTGCAATTTTTATACTGCTATAGTAATATAAGCAAGTCGCGTGCAGGACGTTAAAAAATGCGACTTGTTGTGGCTGGTTGGTCAAGCGGTTAAGACGCCGCCCTCTCACGGCGGAAACAGGGGTTCGATTCCCCTACCAGCTGCGAGCCCGTACCGAAAGGTACGGGTTATTTTTTTGCATAAATGCAAAAAATAACTGCTCCGCATGGATGCGACTCGCGCAGAATGGTGAATTGTCGCTGCGCAACACTGCGCTCGCGCGGGCGTATCGCCGAGCGATACGCATTATGAATCCGCACTTGCATCCTAAAAAATTTTGTTGTATAGTCTTGTCTCGATGTAACAATTTCTACTATATGATGATAGGGGCAAAAACCGAAATGCGATCATGCTTGCATGAATCGCTTTGAGGGTTTATGACCCGCCCGAACATGAGGAAGAAGCAATTTACGCAGTAAATTCGCGGATTCCGAATGTTCGCAGAATTGCGAGAGTTTCGAAGAAACGGAGCAATTCGTGTCATCAATGATATATGCACTTTTGAACAACCCGGAAACGGGCACACCCGGAGGAACAGGGAATGGCAAAATATCTGGTGATCGTGGAGTCGCCTGCAAAGGTGAAGACCATTAAGAAATTTCTGGGAAACAATTATCAGGTCGTGGCAAGCAACGGCCACGTCCGTGATCTGCCGAAGAGCACCATGGGCATCGACGTGGAGAACGATTACGAGCCCAAGTACATCACCATCCGCGGCAAGGGAGACGTGCTTTCCAATCTGCGCAAGGAAGTGAAGAAGGCGGAAAAAGTCTACCTCGCAACCGACCCTGACCGTGAGGGAGAGGCAATCTCCTGGCATCTGTACTACGCCCTGAAGCTGAACGAGAAGCCCACCTACCGCATTACCTTTAACGAGATCACCGGCAAAGCGGTGAAGGAATCCTTAAAGCATCCCAGAGAGATCGATATGGATCTGGTGAATGCACAGCAGACCCGCCGTATTCTGGACCGCATGGTGGGATACCGCATTTCCCCCGTCCTTTGGGCCAAGATCAAGGGCAAACTATCCGCAGGCCGTGTACAGTCCGCAACCCTTCGCATGGTCTGTGACCGGGAGAAGGAGATCGACGCCTTTGTCCCCGAAGAGTACTGGACCCTGGACGCCTCCCTGGAGGTGGACGGTCAGAAACGTCCCATTACCGCAAAATACTACGGTAACGCATCCGGCAAGCAGGACCTGAAGAACAAAAAGCAGGTGGAAGACCTGGTGAAGAGCATTCAGAAGAAGGCCTTCACCGTGAAGGAAGTGAAAAAGGGAGAGCGCACCAGAAAGTCCCCCCTGCCTTTCACCACCTCCACCATGCAGCAGGAAGCCAGCAAGACCCTGAACTTCGCCACCCAGAAGACCATGCGCCTGGCACAGCAGCTCTATGAAGGCGTGGAGATCAGCGGCGAGGGCACCGTCGGTCTCATTTCCTACCTGCGTACCGATTCCACCCGTGTCTCCGACGAAGCAAGAACGCAGGCGGAGAAATACATCGATGCCAATTACGGCAAGGAATACCTGGGCAGCACCGAGACCGCCGGCAAGACCGGACAGAAGATCCAGGATGCACACGAGGCCATCCGTCCCACCGACGTGAACCGTACCCCTTCCTCTCTGAAGGATCAGCTCCCCAGAGATCTCTACCGCCTCTACACCCTGATCTGGAAGCGCTTCATGGCGAGCCAGATGGCAGAGGCAAAATACGAGACCACCTCCGTCCGCATCCAGGCGGGAGAGGAGATCTTTACCTTGTCCGCAGCGCGGGTGACCTTTGACGGCTTCCGCAGTGTCTATACCGAAACCGAGGAAGAGGAGGAGAGCAATTCTCTCCAGGCTGCCATTTCCGAGAAGAGCAAGTTAAAGCTCCTTACCCTGGATCCGAAGCAGCACTTCACCCAGCCCCCCGCACACTATACCGAGGCGGCGCTGGTCCATGAGATGGAGGCACAGGGCATCGGCAGACCTTCCACCTACGCCCCCACCATCACCAACCTGGTGCAGCGCAGATATGTGATCAAGGAGCAGAAAAATCTCTTTGTCACCGAGCTGGGCAACGCGGTGAACGATATGATGAACCAGGCCTTCCCCAGTATTGTGGACCTGCGTTTTACCGCCAATATGGAGACCCTGCTGGACAGCGTGGAAGAGGGAACCGTAAAGTGGAAGACCGTTATCGCCAATTTCTATCCCGATCTGGACGAAGCCGTGAAAGCTGCCGAGAAGGAGCTGGAGCACGTGAAGATCGAGGACGAGGTCTCCGAGGAGATCTGTGAGAACTGCGGCGTTCACATGGTGGTGAAGTACGGCCCCCACGGCAAGTTCCTGGCATGCCCCAATTTTCCCGAGTGCCGCAATACCAAGACCTTCTACGAGCGTATCGGCGTGCCCTGCCCCAAGTGCGGAAAGGATGTGGTGATCCGCATGTCCAAGAAAGGCCGCAGATACTTCGGCTGCATGGGATTCCCGGACTGCGACTTCATGTCCTGGAACCGCCCCGTGAAGGAACGCTGCCCTGAGTGCGGCTCCTACATGGTGGAAAAAGGAAACCGAATGGTGTGCGCAAATAAAGAATGTGGACACATAATTTCTAATACTACCGAAAAAGTTGATTAAATTTTCAGTCAATTTTAATTGATTGCTGTATTTTTCTATGCTATACTCTTCCTGGGTGTGACGGAATGACCGGGGAGGTACTATGAGCAGTGTACAGCTTCTGGATAAGACCAGAAAGATCGGCAAACTCTTACATAACAACAATTCCAGCAAGGTGGTGTTCAATGACATCTGCAAGGTGATGCGGGACATCCTGGGGTCCAATGTTCTGGTGATCAGCCGCAAAGGCAAGGTCCTGGGAGTGGGATTCCTGGAGGGCGTTCCTCCCATCACGGAGCTGCTGGACCAGAAGGTGGGCGGGTTCATTGATCCCATGCTCAACGAACGGCTCCTGGGGATTCTTTCCACGAAGGAAAATGTGAACCTGGGGACCCTGGGATTCGAGAAGACCGATACCGACCATTTCCGGGCCATCATCACTCCCATCGAGATCGCCGGGGAGCGGCTTGGGACCCTCTTCATCTACAAGGTGGACGAGCAGTATGACATCGACGACATCATCCTCTGCGAGTACGGGACCACCGTGGTGGGTCTGGAAATGCTGAGAGCCGTCAGTGAGGAGAGTGCGGAAGAGAGCCGCAAGATCGCGGTGGTAAAATCCGCCATCTCTACCCTTTCCTTCTCGGAGATGGAGGCCATCGTCCACATCTTCGACGAGCTGGACGGCATGGAGGGTGTGCTGGTCGCAAGCAAGATCGCGGATCGCGTGGGGATCACCCGCTCGGTCATCGTGAACGCCCTGCGGAAGTTCGAGAGTGCGGGCGTCATCGAGTCCCGGTCCTCCGGCATGAAGGGCACTTACATCAAGGTTCTGAACGATGTGGTCTTCTCCGAGATCGAGGAGCTGAAGAGACAGCAGAACCTGAAGTAACAAAATAAAACGGATTTGAAGGGCAGGCGCCCTGCGAAAAAGGATTTACGGAAGCGAAAGCGAAAGTAGATCCTTTTTATTTTTCCCAAAATGCTCCGGGTTTCCATTGTGAAACATGCAGAAAGGTTTTCTTAAATTTTTCGAAAGACCACAAGATATAGTATATCACCTGTTATATACCTACTAGGGGTATTGTATTTTGGTGATTTATAAGTATAATTAAGGATGTATGCGTGGGAGACTATGCAGATCCGGAAAGGCGGTAATATGATCAACACAGGTGCTTTTGATTACATCAATGTCCTCACCAGGGCTGCAGACGCTTCCTGGCTGAGAAATGAGTGCATCGCAAACAATGTTGCCAATGTGGACACTCCCGGCTACAAGCGCCAGGATGTGGACTTTGAATCCGTTCTCTCCAAAGAGCTGGGCTCCGCCCGGTTCGTTTCCATGGATGAGAAGGTTTCCAAGGTAAACCTCCGCCGGCTTCAGGTGGGAGCCTACGTTGACTACGGCGGATTTTCCTACCGCACCGATGGCAACAACGTGGATATCGAGAACGAGAACGTGTATCTGGCACAGAACCAGCTCAAATACCAGGGACTGCTGAACAGCATCAGCCAGGAGTTCCAGAATCTGCAGTCCGTTATGAAGTAACGGGATCGAAGGAGAAACGCTATGGGAATTTTTACATCTTTTGACATCAGTGCCTCCGGCCTGACTGCCCAGAGATATCGCATGGATGTGATCTCTGAAAACGTGGCGAATGCCAATTCCACCAGGACCCAGGACGGGTCACCCTACCGCCGCAAGGTGGTGGTTTTTGAAGAAAAGGGCGTCCGCGGTGCGGATTCCTTCAGCTCCGTGCTGGGCACCGTCACCAAGAATTACGCCGGCAAGGGCGTGAAAGTGGCGGGAGTCTTCGAGGACAAGGCCACCGAAATGAACATGGTCTACGATCCCTCCAATCCGGATGCGGATGAGAACGGCTATGTGACCTATCCCAATGTCAACATCATCACCGAGATGACCAACCTCATCGATGCCAGCCGTGCGTACGAGGCCAACGCAACCGCCTTCAACGCCAGCAAGTCCATCGCACAGCGCGGTCTGAACATGGGCAACAGCTGAGCCGCCGCTTAACGGCATCGATCCGAAGGGAAAGGAATAATCTATGGACGTCTCATTGTTAAAAGAACTGCAGGGCGTGACCGACCTGTACAAAACCTCCGCAAACGGCGTGGTCCGCGGGCTGGGAGCCGACTCCTCCAAGGCCGAGGGCACTATGTTCGAGTCCTTCCTGAACACGGCCCTGGACAACATCCAGACCACCAATGCCTATCTGTCCGATGCGGAGAACCAGGAGATCCTCTTTGCCCTGGGCGAATCCGACAGCACCCACGACCTGACCGTCGCGCTGGAGAAAGCATCCACCGCGCTGCAGTACACCGTGGCCATCCGCGACAAATTGCTGGAGGCATATAAAGAGTTAATGCAGATTCAGATCTAAGTTGAGCACAGCGAAGTTCATAAATGTAAAACGCGATTTAGCAAATGAGCGTTTTGCATTTTTGAACTGAGCGGATTCTGAACTTAGTGTTGCTTGCTCCGTGCATAAAACATGATCGCTCATTTGCTAAATCGCGATGCATGTTTCATGCCCAAAGCAAGCTGCGGGCTTTCGTGTTTAGAAAATGAGCTGAATGGACATAAGCGGACTCTGAACTTAGTGTCGCTTGCTCTGTGCATAAAACATAATCGCTCATTTGCTAAATCGCGATGTGTGTTTCATGCCCAAAGCAAGCTGCGGACTTTCGTGTTTAGAAAATGAGCTGAATGGACATAAGCAGACTCTGAACTTAGTGTCGCTTGCTCCGTGCATAAAACATAATCGCTCATTTGCTAAATCGCGATGTATGTTTCATGCCCTGAGCAAGCTGTGGTCTTTCATACTTTAGGAACTGAGTAAAATATTTCGAAACGCAGGGGAAGGGACCATGCCAGAACAAATCCAAAACATCCTCAATCGAATCAGGGAATGGTGGGGGAAGTTCACCGGAAGGCAGAAGGGGATCATCATCGGCCTTACGATCTTCACCATCATTGTTTTCGGTGTCATCGTGTACGTGGTCTCCAGACCCCGTTACACCAGACTCATGACCTGCGAGAATACCACCCAGTCCAATCAGGTGGTGCAGATCCTGGAAAGCAACGGCATCCCTTACCAGATCTCCACCGACGCTCTGAAGATCGATGTGGAGACCGGCTCCCTTTCCAAGGCGGAGCTGGCACTGGCCGCAGACGGCTATGTCGCGGATGAGTTCACCGTGGACGATGCCCTGGCATCCTCCCTGTCCACCACCGCCAGTGAGCGGGCCTTCCGGAAGCAGCTCTACCTGGAGTCCAGGATCGAGGGCATGCTGGAGAACATCGATTCCATCAAGAGTGCGAAGATTACCCTTTCCATCCCCGAGCAAAACGGCACCCTCATCGCACAGGAGGAGGAAGCCGGCGCCTATGTGCAGCTGGAGACCAACGGGTACTTCACCTCTTCCAATGCAGCCTATGTGGCCAGATGCGTCGCTACCGCCCTGGGCAATGACACCACGGCGAAGATCACCATCGTCGACAACAACGCAGAGCTCCTCTTTGCAGGCGGAGATGAGTACTCCACCGCCGGCATCGCAAGCTCCATGCTGGAGCTCCAGACCCAGGCCGAGTGCCAGGTGGCCAATACCATCAAGAGCTTCATGATCGGCACCCACCAGTACGACAATGTGGAAGTGTCCAGCCATCTGGACATGGACTATTCCAACTACGAGAAGACCGTCAAGGAATACTCCGCTCCCGAAGGCCGTACCGAGGGTATGATCATCCATAACGAGAACTACGAGTCCGAGAACGAGAGCGGCGTGGGCGGCATCCCCGGCACCGATTCCAACGGGGAAGGCACCACCTACGTCACCAGTGATTACGACAACTCCTCCTCCGCCGTCACCGAGACGGAGACCGATTACGCGCCCAACGAGAGTGCCGAGTATAAGGTGACTCCCGCAGGCAGCATCAATTACAACAATTCTTCCCTGTCCATCGCCGCCATTTCCTACAAGGCGGTCCATCAGGAGGACGTGGAGCTCCAGGGACTCCTGGACGGCATCACCTGGGAAGAGTATAAGCTGAACAATTCCGATATGGTGCGGCAGACCGTGACGGACGATCTGGTGGTGGCCGTGGCCAACGCCAGCGGCTTCCCGGCAGCCAATATTTCCATCATCGCTTACGAAGCCCCCATTTTCTACGACAAGGAAGGCCTTGCCATCAGCTGGACCACGGTCTTAAGCGCCCTGCTCTTCCTGCTGATCCTGGGCCTGCTGGCATTTGTGGTGCTCCGGAACATGCTCCCCGGCAAGAAGCCCCAGGAGGAGCCGGAGGAGATCTCCGTGGAGGATCTGCTCCAGTCCAACCCCGAGCCTACCATCGAGGATATCGATGTGGAGACCAAGTCCGAGACCAGAAAGATGATCGAGAAATTCGTGGACGAGAACCCCGAAGCTGCAGCCATCCTCCTGCGGAACTGGCTGGCCGACGAGTGGGGCTGATCGTAACGTAGACAAAGCGTGAGAAGGAGAAACGGAACATGGCCAGAGGTGGATCAGCTTCCGAGATGGAGATCAACGGCGTACAGAAAGCCGCCATATTGCTCATAGTTCTGGGACCGGAGCGCTCTGCCGGGATCTTTAAGCATCTGAAGGAGGAGGAGATCGAGACCCTCACCCTGGAGATTGCCAATACCCGCAGCGTCACTCCCCAGGTCAAAGAAGCGGTCATCAATGAATTCTACGAAGTCTGTCTGGCACAGCAATACATCGCGGAAGGCGGTATCGGCTACGCCAGAGAGCTGCTGGAGAAGTCCCTGGGCAGTGAGAAGGCGCTGGATGTCATCGGCAGACTCACTGCATCCCTGCAGGTCAAGCCTTTCGAGTTCGTCCGCAAGACCGACGCTTCCCAGCTCATCAACTTCATTCAGGACGAGCATCCTCAGACAATCGCCCTGATCCTTTCCTATCTGGCGCCCCAGCAGGCGGCCCAGATCATTTCCAGTCTGCCTCCCGACAGACAGGCGGACGTGGCGCGCAGAATCGCCGTCATGGACAGAACCAGCCCCGACGTCATCAAGGAGGTGGAGCGCGTGCTGGAATCCAAGCTGGCCAGCCTGGTCAATCAGGACTACACCATCATCGGTGGCGTGGACTCCGTGGTGGAGATCCTCAACTCCGTGGACCGCGGTACCGAGAAACATATCATGGAATCTCTGGAGATCGAAGAGCCCGAGCTGGCAGACGAGATCCGCAAGAAGATGTTCGTCTTCGAGGACGTGCTGCTCCTGGACGACCGCGCGATCCAGCGTGTGCTGCGTGAGGTGGACAATTCCGACCTTGGCATCGCCCTCAAGGGTGCCAACGAGCAGGTGCAGAATGCGATCTTTGGCAACCTTTCCAAGCGTCTGGCTGTCATGATCAAGGAGGACATGGACTTCATGGGACCTGTCCGTATGAAGGACGTGGAGGAAGCACAGCAGAAGATCGTCAACATCATCCGAAGACTGGAGGATGCGGGCGAGATCGTTATTTCCAGAGGCGGAGGAGACGAGATCATTGTCTAATCTACTGAAAACCTCTTACATAAATATCGGAGGCGCGGAAAAGCGGGTCATCGACACCAATGAACTGGTGGCAAAGCGCATTGAGGATCTGGCGGCCCTCGCAAAAGCGAACGGCGGATCAAACGGCGGCTTTGTCTCCGGCCTGATGGCGGAAGAGATCGATCCGGACGCTATCCCCCTTGTCGCACCGGAAGGCTTTGCGGAGGGAGAGGAACCGGACGAGGAGACCCTGGCAAGGCTCATGCAGGAGCGGGAGGCGGCAAACGCCCAGGCTGCTGCAGATGCCGAGTCCATCATCGCCCAGGCCAATGCCCGTGCGGAGGAGATCCTGGCACAGGCCAATGCAGAAGCCGCGCAGATCACTGCCAATGCGCAGAATGAAGCGGAGAGCCTGAAGGCTTCCGCTGTGGAGACGGGCAGAGAGCAAGGATATCAGGAAGGATCCCAGCGGGCGAACGCTGAGCTGGAACAGCAGATGGAGCGCATGCGGGGGGAAGCACTGGCCCTGCAGCAGGAATACAACGACATGCTGTCGGAGATGGAGCCCAAGCTGGTGGATGCCATCACCGACATTTACAGTCATATCTTCCGGGTGGACTTAAAATCCCGCAAGGAGATCCTGGCCTTCCTCATCGGCCGGACCCTGGAGCGGGTGGAGGACAGCCGCAGTTACTTTGTGCATGTGGGGAAGGACAGCTTCGATTACGTCTCCTCCAGAAAGCAGGAACTGTCGGACATCATTTCCATGCCCGGCGCGGTCCTGGAGATCGTGGAGGATATGGCCCTGGGCGAAGGGGAATGCATGATCGAGACCGACGGCGGCATTTTTGACTGCGGGATCGATACGGAGCTCGCAGAGCTCGGCGCCAAGCTCCGCCTTTTGTCCTACAGCAGATCTTAACAAAGAAGGAAACGCCGCATGCTTTCGATGCCCGAGATCAATCTGAACAAATACAGCAGAGTACTGGATGCCACCCTCTTCAAGAAAATGGGGAAGGTGGTGAATGTGGTAGGTCTTACCATCGAGTCCCTGGGGCCCGATGCGAAGCTGGGAGATCTGTGCCATATCATCCCCAAGTCCGAGGGGCCGGAGACGCCGGAGCCCATCATGGCCGAGGTGGTAGGCTTTAAGGACCGCAGGACCCTGCTGATGCCTTACGGTGTTACGGACGGGATCGGTCTGGGCAGCATCGTAGAAAATACGAACGATCCGCTTCTGATCCCGGTCAGCGACCAGCTCCTGGGAAAATCTGTGAATGCGCTGGGCGTCCCCACGGACGGCACCGTCATCGAGGGAGAGATGCGCCCTGTGGACGCTGCTCCTCCGGATCCCATGAAACGCGCCATCATCGACGAGGTACTGCCTCTGGGAGTGAAGGCGGTGGACGGACTCATCACCCTGGGAAAGGGTCAGCGTATCGGAATCTTTGCCGGCTCCGGTGTGGGAAAATCCACTCTGATGGGCATGTTCGCCCGAAATACAAAAGCTGACATCAATGTCATAGCCCTCATCGGCGAGCGTGGCCGTGAGGTGCGTGAATTCATAGAACGCGACCTGGGCGAGGAAGGTATGGCCCGCAGTGTCGTGGTGGTGGCGACTTCCGACCGCCCGGCCCTGGAGCGGAAAAAGGCTGCCATGACCGCCACTGCCATTGCGGAATACTTCCGGGATCAGGGCAGGGATGTGCTCCTGATGATGGATTCCCTGACCCGTTTTTCCATGGCGCAGCGTGAGATCGGTCTCGCCAGCGGCGAGCCTCCCGTGACCAGAGGCTATCCCCCCAGCGTTTACTCCGAGATGCCCAAGCTCCTGGAGCGTGCCGGGAAGTCCGATATAGGCTCCATCACCGGTCTGTATACCGTGCTGGTGGACGGCGACGATTTCAACGAGCCCATCACCGATACCGCCAGAAGTATCCTGGACGGGCATATCATGCTGGACCGCAAGCTGGGGCACAAGAACCACTACCCGGCCATCGATGTGCTGCAGAGCATTTCCCGTTGTATGAGCTCCATCGCCTCCAAGGATCACAAGAAGGCTGCCAGCCGCCTGAAAACGGTGCTGGCCACCTACAACGAGGCGGAGGACCTGATCAACATCGGCGCCTACAAGAGCGGCAGCAACCCCAGCATCGACTATGCCATTACCAAGATTGGTGCGGTGAATGATTTCCTCTGTCAGGAAACCCATGACAAATTCACCTTTGAAGAAAGCGTCGGCCTCCTGGAGGGCCTCTTTGAGGACGACGGAAAGGGCTAAAGGGTGACCCCGGATGGCCAGATTTCGCTATCGTCTCCAGAACATCCTGGAGATCAAGGAAAAGATGGAGACCCAGGCCAGGCAGAATTTCGCCGACGCCCGCAAGGCACTGGACCAGGAGGAAGAGACCTTACGGCTGCTCTACGAAAAGCAGGCGGCCCTGGACCGGGAAGCCGTGGAGCTGCGCAGCGGGGTCCTGGATTTCCGTGATATCAATGACAACCACATGGCAAGGCAGCTGAACGAGCAGGCCATATCCGCGCAGATGATCCGCGTCCGCAGAGCGGAAAGCGCGCTGGAGCGGATGCGCCAGGCGCTGGAGGACGCCATCAAGGATCGGAAGATCTACGAGAAGCTCCGGGAGAAGGCCTTCGACGAGTACATGCTGGAAGAAAACCGTGCAGAGAGCAAGGTGATCGACGAGCTCACCACCTACACCTACGGACAGAAGGATAAGTAAAATGGCTAAGGAACTGACGCCGGAAGAAAAAGCCGCCGAAGAAGAAAAAAAGCGGCTCAAAGAAGAGAAGAAAAAACTGAAAAAAGAGCAGGCTGACGCCAAAAAAGAGGCGAAGAAGCGTGCCAAAGAGATCGCAAAGCAGGAAGAGGAGCTGGACGAGGACAAGGAAGGCGGCGGCTTTATCACCATGATCGCCACCCTGCTCATCGTCGTGCTCTGGCTGGCTGTCATCGTGGTCATTGTCAAGCTGGATGTGGGCGGCTTCGGCAGCTCTGTTTTGACGCCCATTTTGAAGGATGTGCCCGTCATCAACCTCATCCTGCCCAAGTCCGGCACCACCATCACCAACGATCCCGACAGCTACGGCGGCTACTCCAGCCTCCAGGAGGCTGTGACCCAGATCGCGGACCTGGAGCGCCGTCTGGAGCAGTATCAGGTGAACGATTCCGCCAAGGATCAGGAGATCGAGGACCTGAAGGCGGAGATCCTGCGCCTGAAGGAATTCGAGGACAAACAGGTGGAATTCTCCCGGATCCGGACGGAATTCTACGAGGAAGTGATCTACGCCGAGAACGGCCCGGGGGCCGAGGAATACAAAAAGTGGTACGAAGGCATGGATCCCACCACGGCGGAGTATCTCTACAAGCAGGTCGTTGCCCAGCTGGAGGAGGAGAAGGAGGTGACGGACTACGTCAACGCCTTTGTCTCCATGAAGCCCAAGCAGGCGGCTGCCATTTTTGAGGAGATGACCGATACCGCAGGCATGAACCTGGCGGCCCGGATCCTCTCCGCCATGAACGCCGACGACCGGGGCAAAATTATGGGCGTCATGGACTCCGAAGTGGCGGCACGACTGACAAAAATAATGGATCCCGACTCTTAAGTTTTCCCTGCGATCATCCGATAAAAGATTTGTATAGGGGACACATCCCCCAAATCTATGCGAAAGGAGGATTTGCATGGGCATTACGATCAAGGGTGCAGGCGATCTGCTCAGCAGCCTGACCGTCAATCTTCCCCAGTCCGCTCCCCCCACCCCGCAGGTGACGGGATCCGGTGACAGCTTCAAGGATATCTGGAACAGCCAGAAACCCGCAGAGAGCGATGCGGACGCAGGCGTGAAGCCCGCCGAGAAAAAGAGCGAGAGCGCTTCGGACAGCAAGGCGGTGAACGGATCCGGTAAGGATACGGACAGAAGCGCCGACAGCGGAAACGCTAAGACGGAAAAGACGGACGAAACGGGAAAGACGGACGAAACAGGAAAGACGGAAAAGCAAGACAGCGGCAAGCCTGCCGAAGAGGCCCGGAGCAAGGATGCGAAGGATACGAACGTTTCGGAAGAAACGTCCGAGGCAAATACAGAACGGATTCTGAGTCCTGCCGAAATGGATGCGGCATTGGCGTTACTCACTTCACTGGGTGCGCAGCTGCTCGATCAGGCAGGTCAATTTTTGGAAAGCACTCCCCAGGAACTGGTTCAGATCCTGACGGACATGAACCTGGAGGTATCGGATCTGACGGATCCCGAAGCCCTCACAAGCTTCCTCTTTGAAGCGACCGGCGTGGAAGACAGCCTGGCGCTTCTCACGGATGAGGTGAATTACCCCATCTTCAAGGAACTGGGAGCGCAGCTGGAGCAGATGGCGCAGCAGCCCACTGATATCGAGGGCTTGAATGTGGCAGAGCTTCAGGAAGTCCTGACACAGATGCAGGAAAGCTTCACGGAGCAGCCGGATGAGGCAGTGGCCGAAACCGAGGTGCTCCCGCAGGCACAGATCCTTCCCGCAGCGGTTCCCGCGGATGACAGACCTGTCAGAAGCACCGCAGCAAAGGATGAGGAAGAAGATCTTCCCACCGTAAGCCGCACGGAAGTGACGGAGGACGGTGAACGGATCACCGGCAAGGTGATGACGGATCAGGGACAGACCCTGGGAGCCGAAGCACTCCTCAAGAGGGGCGGCAGACAGGGCGAGAGCCAGGAGCAGAACGCAGGCGGAAATGCGGCAGCGGATTTCAGACAGGTTTTGGAACCGCAGGTCGATACCACCGCTCCCGTCACGGAACCGGCGCCTTACTCCCAGACCCAGGAGATCGCGAGACAGATCCTGGATTACATCCGGACGAACGTGAAGGAAGACTTCAGCAGCCTGGAGATGCAGCTTCATCCCCAGAGTCTCGGCAACCTGCAGATTCACATTTCCAACCGCGAGGGCGTGGTCACAGCCAATTTCGTGGCACAGTCCGAGCAGGTCAAGAGTGTGATCGAAGCACAGATGGTCCAGCTGACAGAGCGTTTTGAAGAGCAGGGCGTCCGTGTGGAAGCCATCGAAGTCACCGTACAGACCAGAGCCTTCGACCAGAACTTAAACCAGAGCAACCCCGGAGAGTCACAGCAGGAAGAAGCCGGAAGATCCAAAACCAGACGCCTGCGCATCGACGGACAGCTCAGCGATGAGGACCTGGAGGATCTGGACGAAGAAGAAAGACTGGCAGCCGAGATGATGGCTGCAAACGGTAATACACTGGATTACAAAGCATAAGAAAGGAGCATGGATATGGCACTTGTGGCGAGCATCGTGGACGGCAAAGTGGTAGAAACCCCTTCCCAGTCCTCCTTAAGCAATACCAAATCCGGCGGCACACTGGACAAGGATTCCTTCCTTCAGCTGCTGGTGGCACAAATGCAGTATCAGGATCCTTTGGAGCCCACCTCCAATACGGAGTATGTCGCACAGTACGCACAGTTCTCCCAGGTCGAGTCCCTGAACAACATGGCTTCCGGCATGGATCTGATGAGAGCCAACGGTCTGGTGGGACAGGAGGTCTACATCAAGACCACATCCGCTACCGGCGAGACCAATTACGTACAGGGCAAGGTGGACTACGTGGTATATGAAGGCGGCAAGCCTTACCTCTCCATCAAGGAAAACCTGTACAGCCTGGAGGATCTGGATACCGTAGTGGATTCCGGATACCAGACGGCGTACGACAAGGCATATGACCTGACTGTCAGCCTCAACAAGCTTCCCGCTCTCGCGACCATCTCGATCTCCGGCAACGGAACCCAGATCGACTCCATGGCAGAGATCTTCGAAGCAATGTCCGATTACGAAAAGTCCTTCCTGACCCAGGAGAACGTTGATAAGCTTCAGGCTTACATCGCAAGACTTGCAGAGCTCAGAGCCGCAGCCCTCACCGAGGACGAGGCAGGCGATGACACCTCGGACGATACGCAGCCCGTTCCCGAGACCGATGACGATATCGGCGGAGGGATCACAGCGGAGTAAAGGGATTTACTTCGGGAAAGGAGAGCAGTATGGATCTGCAAAGAAGCGCATTCCTTTCCACTTATCAGCTGAACGGCAATTACGGAAGACCCGCTCCCGCGAGGGAGGAGACCGGCACCGACGCCGGCGTCTTCGGCAGGATCCTGGAGGAGAAGAGCAGCAGGGAAGGCGTTCGTTTTTCCAAGCACGCTTCCTTCCGGATGAACGACCGGGGCATGGAGATGACCGGAGATCAGCTGGACCGCCTCAGCGACGGAACGAGCAAGGCGGCAGAGAAAGGGATCAAAGAATCGCTGGTACTGATCGACAACATGGCATTCATCGTGAACGTACCCAGCAGAACGGTAGTCACCGCCATGGATTCGGCGGACGCCAGAGAGAACGTATTTACCAACATTAACGGAGCAGTGATCAATTAACCCGGACCTGGATGGAGGGTTGGACTCCCGAAGGACAGAAGGAGCCCCCAGGATCACTCTTAAGAAAATTTTAGGAGGAAATGCCTTATGATGAGATCGTTATTTTCCGGTGTTGCAGGTCTGAAGACTCACCAGACCAAGATGGACGTCATCGGTAACAACATTGCAAACGTCAACACCACCGCTTACAAGTCCAGCTCCATCACCTTCTCGGACCTGATGAGCCAGACCACCCAGAACGCCAGCGGCGCAAATGCCACCACCGGCGTCGGCGGTACCAACGCAAAGCAGATCGGCCTCGGTGTGAAAGCCGGCGCCATCAACATGAACATCACCGGACAGGGCTCCGCTCAGTCCACCGGTAACCCCTTCGACATCATGATCACCGGAGACAATTTCTTCGTGGTCAGCAACGGCAGAGATAATTTCTTCACCCGTGACGGTTCCTTCTACGTGGACGGCGCCGGCAACCTGGCAATGACCTCCACCGGTTACAATGTCATGGGCTGGCAGGTAGATCCCGAGACCATGGAGATCAAGATGGACAATGTGTCCGCACTGCGCATCATGAGCGCGGCCAACATGACCTATCCCCCTGAGGCAACCACCCAGGGCTATGTCTCCGGTATCCTGGACAAGAACGACACGGATGTCAACAGCACCTCCGGCAAGACCCTGAACCTGAACCTTTACGACGCACTGGGCTACAGCTACACCGCAAGACTGGTGCTGAAGACCACCGATACCGAAGGCCAGTACAGCGTGGAGTTCGCCAAGCTGCTGGATTCCAACGGCGACGAAGTGGATATCTCCGCAGCGCCCAATGCCTTCGGTACCCCGAACACCTTCGCTCCCAAGGAGAGCACCGTCACCTTTAATACCGATGGATACGCATGGAACGGCACCCGCCTTACCAGCGCTGACGGCACTATCGACTATGTGGACATCGCCGGCTTGAACGGTATGGATCTCACCGATCCCGCAGTCCTGAAGGGCACCTACACCGTAAACGGCGACGACACCAAGACCGTGCAGGACGCTTTGGATGTGATCGCAAAGGCATACGGAAGAGAAGGCTCCACCGATGATTTCCTGAAGCTGTGCACTGCCGATACCTCCACCGATCCCGCTACCTACAAGGCAATAAGAGATTACATCGCAGACGGCTCCCTGACCACCCTGGCAACCACGGATGCTACCACCGGCGTCACCAGCTTCCAGGCAGACGGCAGCCTGGTAAACGGCGCGCTCCTGAGCTTCGATCCCAATACCGGTGAGTTCGTGGGCATCGGCGGCGGCACCAACGTAGGCCTCGATCTGTCCGCGGTGAGCCAGAACTTCTCCCCCATCAGCATCGACTTTTCCGCCATCTCCATGTACAACAACAACGGCACCTCCACCGTTACCGCTACCAGCGGCGACGCTAAGGGACTGGGCAGCGGCCGTATGCTGGGCGACATGATCGGCGTCTCCGTTCAGAAGGACGGCATGATCTACGCAAGCTACGACAACGGCATGACGAAGCTCCTGGGCCAGATCGCTACCGCAAGCTTCGCAAATCCCTCCGGTCTGGAGAAGGCAGGAGATAACCTTTACAGCGCGACCCTGAACTCCGGCGAGTTCGACGGTATCGGCGTGGACGTCACTTCCGGCGGCGGCTACATGTCTACCGGCGTTCTGGAGATGAGTAACGTGGATCTGTCTCAGGAGTTCACCGACATGATCACCACCCAGAGAGGCTTCCAGGCAAACAGCCGTATCATCACCGTTTCCGATACCCTGCTGGAGGAGCTGACCAATCTGAAGAGATAATCCGATAGTTAGCCTGAGGGCATAATGCCCAAAGGAATGACCTTTGATCCATCCATAGGGGGGGCAGATTTTTCTGCCCCCTGTTTCGTATTTTTTCAGGGCATCGTCAAATTGCACAAAAACCGTTTTTCGCGGCGGGGTGATTTGGAAGGGCCCGGGAAGGAAAAACCATGATCGAAGTAACACGACTTAACGGTTCTAAAATTTTGATAAATCCGCACCTGTTAGAGCTCGTGGAAGAAACGCCGGACACGGTTTTGACGCTTACGACAGGCCGCAAGATAATCGTAAAAGAAAGTAGACAAGACCTGAAAAATTTAGTAAAATCGTACAGAAAGGATATCCTAGCCGACGATTGACCTTCGGTAGGAAGTCGAGGTAAGTTTCAGTGGATATAGCATCACTCGTTGGATTCATAATGTGTTTCGGAATGCTGGCTTTCGGTATCCTGTCTTCTGCAGGCGTGGCCGGCATTAGCGAGTATATCGACGTTCCATCCTTCATTATCACCCTGGGTGGTTCTATTTTTGCTACCATGACTTCTTACAGTATGGCTGATTTCGTGCAGGGCCTGAAATCCCTGACACTGATCTTCAAGGCACCTTCCGCCAACACTTCGGACATGATCAAAAAGATCATCGAGCTGTCCAACGTAGCGCGTAAGGAAGGCCTGCTTTCCCTGGAGGAAGCAGCGGCGGATATGGACGAGCCTTTCCTGAAGAAGGGCATCCTTCTGGTGGTGGACGGTACCGATCCCGATCTGGTCCGGGGCATCCTGGAGACCGAGATGGTATGCATCGAGAGCCGCCACAAGAATATCGCAGGTTTCTGGGAAACATGGGCATCCATGGGTCCTGCGTGGGGAATGGTCGGCACCCTGGTGGGTCTGGTCGACATGCTGTACCACATGGATGATGCATCCTCCATCGGCCCCGCAATGGCCGTGGCTCTGATCACCACCCTGTACGGATCCCTGCTGGCCAACTGGGTAGCCACCCCTACGGCCAATAAGCTCAAGGCGGACAATGCCGTTGAGATGACACAGAAAGAGATCTTGATCGAGGGTCTGCTCTCCATTCAGGCGGGCGAGAACCCCCGTGTCATAGAGGAGAAGCTGAAGTCCTTCCTGGCACCTAAGGATCGCGCTTCCGCATCCAGTGACAACGGAGAAGGGGGTGAGTAAGCGTGGCACGTAAGCAGGAAGATGCCCCCCCGGCCGGTTCGCCGGCTTGGATGTCGACATTCTCCGATCTGATGAATCTGCTGTTTTGCTTCTTCGTGCTGCTCTTCTCCATGTCCACCATTGACGAGGCAAAGCTGAACGAGATCATTGCCTCCATGAACAGTACCTTCAGCGTCTTCAGCGGAGGTGCCACCTCCATCGGAGACGGTATCCTCATCAGTAACGGAGTCAGTCAGCTCAATGAGCTGAGTGAATATATCAACAGCACGGGCCGGACCGCAGAGTCCGAGTCGGATGCCGTCAGCTTCGAAGAGTACGACCAGGAGCCTGCCGGGATCCAGGAGATGATCGACGAGCTGGAACAGGCTAACCTCCAGTCCAACGAGGAGCTGGCCGAGCTGATCAGCGAGGCGGTCTCAGAGAGCAATATGGCGGATCAGATCGACGTATCCTTCTCTGCCCAGTATGTGCTGCTTACCATGAAGGGCGCACTGCTCTTTGATTCCGGCTCTGCCGAGCTCAAGGAAGAGTGCTTTGACGTTCTGGACCGCGTAGGCGTGATCCTGGAGCGTTATGCCGAGGGTGAGGTCGAGATCGACGGTCACACGGACAATGTGCCCATGCACAGCGCCAGATACGCTGACAATGAGGAACTGTCCAGCGCCAGAGCGCTTTCCGTTTTCTATTACCTCATCCAGAACACGAACTTAAGCCCCAGCTCTCTGAAGCATTCCGGCATGGGCGAGAGAGTCCCCGTAGCGGACAATTCCACCGCGGAAGGCCGCAGCCGCAACCGCCGTGTGGAGATCCGTATCTACAACCAGAACTGATAATACGAGCCTGCATCAAGGCCCCGAAAGGAAGCCATTTCCATGAAAAAGAATCTGCTTACCATAGTGATACTGGCTTTGCTCCTGGTGAACATCGTGCTCACCGCCATCATGATGATCAGTGTCACGTCCACCAATACCAGGACTGCTGCACTGGTGGACACCATCGCCACCGTCATGAGCCTGGAGGTCATCACCGACGGATCCGAAGAGGAAGAGGCGACGGCCATTTCCATGGCGGACACCGAGGTCGTGGAGCTGGGAGATTCCCTGACGGTTCCTCTGATGGCCGACGAGAGCGGCAAGCAGGTCTACATGGTTTGCGATATTTCCCTTTCACTGAACAAGACCCACGAGGATTACGAGACCTATCACGAGGCGCTGTCCAGCAACTTCAGCGTCATCCGGGGTCTGATCACCGATGTCATCAGCGGCCACAACCAGGACTTTTGCATGAATCACAGGGATGAGCTCCGGGCAGAGATCCTGAAGGCCATCCAGGACAAGTACAAGTCCGATTTCATCTACGAAGTGACCATCAGTGAAGCGAAGTTCGGCTAAGGCAAGGAGAAGCCAAATAAACTAGGGAGGATAGCCCTTTGAGTGAAGTCCTTTCGCAAAACGAAATAGACAATCTACTGGCGGCTCTCTCCACCGGCGAATTGGACGTCGAAACGATATCCAATGCAGATGAAAAGCAGGTCAAGAATTACGACTTCGGCCGGCCTACCAAGTTCTCCAAGGAGCATTTGAGGACCCTGGAGATCATCTTTGAACACTACGGACGACTGGTATCCACCAACCTGCCCGTATTCCTTCGGAAAAATGCCACCATTTCCGTTGCCAGTTCCGAGACCGTTACCTTCAGCGAGTTTTCCAACGCGCTGTCCAATCCGGTCATCCTGGGCATCATTGATTTCGCTCCCTTAAAGGGATCGGTCATGATCGATCTGGCCACCAATCTGGGATATGCCATGATCGACCGCATGCTGGGAGGCTCCGGGACCCCTCTGGAGCGGAACAGGGATTTCTCCGAGATCGAGATGTCCATTCTGCAGAAGATCATGATCATGCTCACCCAGCTCCTGCGGGAGCCCTGGAAAAACGTGGTGGATCTGAATCCGGTGCTGACCAGAGTGGAGACGAACTCACAGTTCGCACAGATCATCGCCCCCAGCGAAATGATCGCCATCATCACCCTGAACATGAAGATCGGCGACGTGGAAGGGTTTACGAATATCTGTCTTCCTTTCATTACCCTGGAAGACGTCATGGACAAGCTGAACACGAAGTACTGGTTCTCTACCATGCAGGATAGTTCGGAGGATGATTATAAGGATAATATCGAGGCTATGCTGCGCCGTGTCGTGATCCCCATCCGTGCGGTGCTGGGCAACAGTCGGATCTCCGTTTCGGATTTCCTGAATCTCCAGGTGGGAGACTGTATCAGACTCGATTCCAAGGTAGACTCGGACATGGATGTCTTTGTCGGAAATATTAAGAAATTCACTGCATTGCCGGGAGCCAAGGACGACTCCTACGCCGTCCAGGTGACGTCAGTGATCAGAGAGGAGGATTAGCAGATGGATGGAATGCTATCCCAGGACGAGATCAATGCCCTCCTAAGCGGCATGGATCTGTCCGGAGATGAGGCGCCCGATCTGAGCAGCTATACGGAAGCGATGGCTGCACAACCTGAACCGCCCAAGGATGCATACCTGATTGACACGCCCGCCATTGACGGCGGAGACGATCTGCTGTCGGATGTAGAGAAGGATGCGATCGGAGAGGTAGCCAATATCAGTATGGGCTCCTCGGCCACCACACTCTACTCGCTGGTCAACCGCAAGGTAAACATCACCACCCCGATCGTATCCCTGGCAAAGTGGGAGTCCATTCTCGAAAACTACGAAAAGCCCTGCGTCTTCATTCAGATCAAGTACACCAAGGGTCTGGACGGTACCAATATCCTGGTGCTGAAGGAACATGACGTGAAGGTCATCACCGACCTGATGATGGGCGGTGACGGTACCAATACGGAGGGAGAACTTTCCGAGCTGCACCTGAGTGCGATCTCGGAGGCTATGAACCAGATGATGGGAGCGGCGGCAACGTCCCTGTCCACCATGCTGGCCACCATGATCGACATCTCGCCTCCGGATTCCTCCCTTCTGGATCTGGCACAGTACAAATCCGGAGCAGAGATCTCACCCTTCCTGGGAGGAACCTTCGTCAAGATCCAGTTCCGGATGCAGATCGGCGATGATCTGGTGGACTCCACCATCATGCAGCTGTATCCGGTGGAATTTGCCCGGAAGCTGGTGGAGACCTTCATCAACCAGCAGACAGGCGGAGCGGCACCCGCTCCCGAACCGGCACCCACACCTGCTCCGGCGCCGGCGCCCACAGCCTTCGCAGATCCTTCGGCGCAGATGACGCAGCCCATGCCCGGCACGATGGATCCCAACATGGGAATGCCCATGCAGGGTATGCCGATGCAGGGAATGCCCATGCAGGGTATGCCCATGCAGGGTATGCCGATGCAGATGCCGATGTACGGCATGCCGATGCAGCAGCCCGTCAATGTCCAGCCCGCATCCTTCCAGTCCTTCAACGGTGCGCTGAACAATGTACAGGGCGGCGAGAACATCGGCCTTATCATGGATGTACCCCTGGAGGTTACGGTAGAGCTCGGACGGACCACGAAGTCCATCTCCGAGATCCTGAATTTCGCTCCGGGCACCATCATAGAGCTCGACCGCATTGCCGGTGAGCCCATCGACGTCCTGGTCAACGGCAAGTTCGTTGCGAGAGGCGAGGTCGTCGTGATCGAAGAAAGTTTCGGAATCAGAGTAACAGAGATCATAAAATAAAAGCATTGGAGGATTAAAAAGTTATGGCTAAAAACATCTTGATTTGTGACGATGCAGCTTTCATGAGGATGATGATCAAGGACATCCTTAGCAAGAATGGCTACAATGTTGCAGGTGAGGCCGAGAACGGTGCCAAGGCTGTAGAGAAGTACAAGGAAGTCAGCCCCGATCTGGTACTGATGGACATCACCATGCCCGAGATGGATGGTATCCAGGCTCTGAAGGCAATCAAGGCAGCGGACGCCGGTGCTAAGGTCATCATGTGCTCTGCAATGGGTCAGCAGGCAATGGTTATCGAGTCCATCCAGGCAGGCGCCAAGGACTTCATCGTTAAGCCTTTCCAGGCAGACCGCGTTTTGGAGGCTGTGAAGAAGGTCATCGGCTAAGATGCTTCTCATATCCCAGCCCGGCGGCAATTCCTATGCGCAGCTGATCACGGTTCTCATCATCTTTGTGGCGGTATTGGCGGTCACGGCTTACGTCACCAGATGGATCGCGAACTATCAGAAAGCGCAGGGAGTCGGCAGAAATATCGAAGTGGTCGAGTCCGCGCGCGTGGCAGGTAATAAATGGATCGCCATCGTGCGGGTGGGCCGTACTTACAAAGCAGTGGTCTTTTCGCGGGAACAGTCTACCTATCTGGGAGATGTGCCTGCGGAAGAGCTTGAGCTTTCCGCGCCTTCTACAGGTGTGTCCTTTTCCGGACTCTTTGAGAAGGCCATGGGTAAGGCGAAGACTGCGAAAAGCAATAATCTTTCCAGCGCGGATGGAAACAGCGACAAGGATGACGATTCATGCGGCTACGGAAGCTGACTGGAAAAAATATCATAAAAGCGATATGCCTGCTGGTTACGGTAGGCATATTGTGGTTAAGGGCAATTCCCGTCCAGGCATCCGAAGCCATCGAGCATGAGACCGGCGACAGGGAAGTGACCACCGTGATCGAGGACCCCGCCACCGCCGAGACGCCGGAGGACCTGAATACCCTGAATACGGTAAACAGGATCACCCTGACCTACGACGATGACAACGGATCCTTAAACGGTGCGTTGCGGATCCTCATCACCCTGACCCTCATCTCCATAGCGCCGATCCTGATCATCATGATGACATCCTTTACCAGGGTGCTCATTGTGTTGCACTTTACCAGGGCAGCGCTCAATACCCAGACGGCACCGCCGAACCAGGTACTGGTAGGTCTGGCACTGATCCTGACCTTCTTCATCATGGAGCCCACCATCCAGAAGATCAATGACACGGCTGTCATTCCCTTCCAGGAGAATGAGATCGAGCAGGAGGAATTCCTCAAGCTGGCCATGGAGCCGCTGCGGGAGTTCATGTATCCCCAGACCCAGGTGAAGGATGTGAACCTCTTTATGGAGATCGCCCAGCGGGACTGGAACGGGAGTCTGGATGATATCCCGAACTCCATCCTGGTGCCTGCCTTCATGGTCAGCGAGCTGCGGACCGCCTTCTGGATCGGCTTTATGATCTACATCCCCTTCATCGTGATCGACATGGTGGTGGCGTCGGCCCTCATGAGTATGGGTATGATGATGCTGCCGCCCACGACCATCTCCATGCCCTTCAAGATCTTGCTGTTTGTCCTTGCGGACGGCTGGTCACTGATCATCGGGGAGCTGGTGAAGACCTTCTATTAGCCGCTTTTCGCGGAATGAATTCTGCGCCCCGGCCTGATCCGCCGGAGCGGGGGATCCCCGCCCTTTCGGGGAAATATGCAGGAGAGGAGAGCACATATGACTACCGAAGCGGTTGCGGACATGATCCAAAGCGGACTCTATGTCATTTTGAAATGTGCTCTGCCTATTTTGCTGGTGTCCATGGCTATCGGTCTCCTGGTCAGTATCTTCCAGACGGTCACCTCCATTCAGGAGCAGACCCTGACCTTCGTTCCGAAGCTTTTGGGCATTTTTTTGACTTTGATGTTTCTCGGCAACTGGATGATGAGCTCCATCGTGGAGTTCACACAGGAGCTCTGGCACACCTTCAGCTACTATGTTCATAAATAATGATTAACTATTCCTTTTCCGTTTATGACCTGGAATATTTTCTGCTGATCCTGACCAGAGTGAGCTGCTTCATCTATCTGGCGCCCTTTTTCAGCATGAACAACACGCCGCGACCGGTGCGGATCGCCCTGTCCTTTTTTACCTCCATGCTGCTCTATCAGGTGCTGACCCCCGCCCCCGCCGTGATCACGGAATCGGTGGTGGAGTACGCCGTCATCGTGATCAAAGAGGCCATCTGCGGACTGCTGATGGGCTTTGCCACCAATATCTGCAGCTCCATCCTGACCTTTGCCGGTACCATCGCGGATATGGAGATCGGTCTGAGCATGGTCCAGATCCTGGACCCCGCCACCCGCATGAACATCTCCATCACCGGCGGATTGTACAATTACGGATTCTCCATGATCCTCATCGCCAGCGGCATGTACCGCTACCTGCTGGGGGCCCTGGCGGATTCCTTCAAGCTCATCCCGGTGAATGCCGTGGTATTCCACTGGGACCACATCGCACAATCCATGATCCGCTTCCTCGGGAACTACGTACTGATCGGCTTTGAGATCATCCTGCCGATCTTTTGTGCTGTCATGATGCTGAATGCGATCCTTGGCATCATCGCCAGGGTTTCTCCCCAGATGAACATGTTTTCCATCGGTATGCAGCTGAAGGTGATCCTGGGTCTGGGGATATTGTTTCTCACCGTCTCCCTGATGCCCCGGGCATCGGAGCTGATCTTCGGGGAGATCAAGACATTGATGGCCTCCGTTGTGGAAGGAATGATGTAATGCTTTGGAAATTTAACCTCCAGTTTTTTGCAGGTGGGGATGACAAGACCGAAGAACCTACCTCGAAAAAACTAGATGACGCCCGGAAGGAAGGGCAGGTAGCCAAGAGTAAGGAGATCCCCAGCTGCCTGTGTCTCCTTGCCATGTTTCTGATCCTGAAGTTCTGGGCCGGCCGCATGGGCAGCCAGTTCATCGGGGTCATGAAGTATGTCTACGGAGACCTTTCCGAGTATGCGAAGTTCTACGAAGGCAGGATGCCTGCGACGAACATGTTTTTCCTCTTCCGCAGCATGATCTACCAGATCATCCTCATCCTGCTTCCCGTCCTGCTCATCGGCTTTCTGGTCGCATTCCTGTCAAACCTGGTGCAGGTTCAGTGGAATCCCACCGCCAAGCCCCTGCAGCCGAAGTTCAGCAAAATGAACCCTCTGTCAGGTTTTAAACGGATCTTCTCCCTGAACAGCATCGTGGAGCTGATCAAGAGCCTGGTAAAGGTGGGGCTGATCTTCTATATTTCCTACAGTTTTATACGCGATTCCTACATGGTCCTCTTTTCCTTTTACGATATCCCGCTGATGCAGGCCATCGGCCTGGTGGGAGAGCTGGTATCCGACCTGGGGATCCGCATCTCCGCATTCTTCATCATCGTCGCGGCGGCGGATTTCGGTTACCAGAAATGGAAGTTTCACAAGGACATGATGATGACCAAGCAGGAGGTCAAGGACGAGTATAAAAATACCGAAGGTGACCCCCAGATCAAAGGAAAGATCCGGCAGCGCATGCAGGAGGCTTCCAGAAGACGTATGATGGCTGACATCCCCAAAGCGGATGTGGTCATTACCAACCCTACCCACTATGCAGTGGCGATCCGTTACAACCCCGAAGAGATGGAAGCACCCTACGTGCTGGCCAAAGGAGAGGGGTATCTGGCCCAGAGGATCAAGCAGGTGGCCGGAGAAAACGACATCCGCATGGTGGAAAACAAGCCCCTGGCCCGTATGCTCTATCACAATGTGGAGATCGGCGAGATGGTGCCGCCGGAGCTGTATCAGGCGGTGGCGGAGGTCCTGGCCTTTGTCTACAGCCTGCAGGGGAGAGTATCTTAGTTACCCATTTCAGATGAAAGGAGGACAGCATGAAATTAAAAGCAATGTCAAGAAATGATGTCTTTGTCGCAGCCTATATCATGCTGGCCATCATCCTTTTCATCGTGCCCATTCCCGCCGGCGTTTTGGACATCCTTCTTGCCTTCAACATTTCCATTGCCATGACCATCCTCTTCGGAGCCATGTTCAGCAAGGAAGTGCTGGATATGTCCTTCTACCCTACCATGCTGCTCTTCACCACCCTGTTCCGTATCGCCCTGAACACCTCCTCCACGAGGCTCATCCTCAGGGACGGTAACGCCGGAAACGTGGTGGAGACCTTCGGTCAGTTCGTCGGCGGCGGCAACCTGATCATCGGTGTCATCGTCTTCATCATCCTGATCATCATCCAGTTCATGGTCATCAACAAAGGTTCCGAGCGTGTGTCCGAGGTCACTGCGAGATTCACCCTGGACGCCATGCCCGGTAAGCAGATGGCCATCGACGCGGACTTAAATACCGGTGCCATCGACGACGCCGAAGCCAAGCGCAGAAGAGAAAAGATCCAGGAAGAGTCCAGCTTCTTCGGCTCCATGGACGGTGCCGTGAAATACGTCAAGGGAGACGCGGCCGCGGGCCTGCTTATCACCGCCATCAACCTGGTGGGCGGTATCGCCATGGGTGTCCTGACCCAAAACATGGCAGTGGGAGACGCATTAAACCGCTATTCCATCCTCACCATCGGCGACGGTCTGGTATCCCAGATCCCTTCCCTCATGATCTCCCTGGCCACCGGTATCCTGGTGACCAAAGGCAGCAAGGATGCGGACTTCGGCAATACCATGATCAAGCAGCTCTTCAGTATTCCGAAGGTGCTCTACATCGTCGGTATCATGCTGTGCTTCCTGGGACTGGCCACGGACCTGAACACCATCCTCTTCATCGGACTGGGCGGTGCCTTCATCCTCTCGGGACGCAGCATTGCCAAGACCATCCGTGAGGCCACCGTGGAGAAGGAAGTGACGGAGGAAGAGGCAGAGGCGGAGGAGATCCGTCAGCCCGAGAACGTCAACAGCCTCCTGCAGGTGGATCCCATCGAGCTGGAGTTCGGTTACGGCATCATCCCTCTTGCGGATGTGAACCAGGGCGGCGATCTGCTGGACCGCGTGGTCATGATCCGCCGTCAGATCGCTCTGGAGCTGGGTACCATCGTTCCCATCATCCGTCTGCGGGACAATATCCAGCTGAACCCGAACCAGTACATTATTAAGATCAAAGGCATTCAGGTCAGCGAGGGCGAGATCCTCTTTGACCATTACATGGCCATGAATCCCGGATTCGTGGAGGAGGAGATCAGCGGTATCCCCACCTTCGAGCCTTCCTTCCATCTTCCTGCCATCTGGATCACCGAGGGGCAGCGAGAAAAAGCGGAGACCCTGGGCTACACCGTGGTGGATCCCCCGTCCATCATCGCCACCCACCTGACGGAGATCATCCGCCAGCACATCGACGAGCTGCTGACCAGACAGGACGTACAGGGACTCCTCAACAACCTCAAGGAGACCAATCCCAGCCTGGTGGAGGAGCTCACGCCCAAGCTCCTGGGTCTGGGCGAGATCGAGAAGGTCCTGCAGAACCTCCTGCGGGAGGGCGTTTCCATCCGCGACCTCCTCACCATCATGGAGACCCTGGCGGACTACGCACCCACTACCAGAGACACCGACATCCTGACGGAATATGTGCGGCAGGCATTGAAGCGCGCCATTTCCTCCAAGTTCTTCCCGCCCAATGAGACCACCTCCGTGGTCACCCTGGATCCAAAGGTGGAGCAGGAGATTATGGGAAGTGTCAAGCAGACCGAGAACGGCGCCTTCCTCAACATGGATCCCGCCAAGTCCCGGGCCATCATCGATTCCACCGGGAAGGAAATGCAGAAGCTGGAGAACCTGGGCAAGATGCCCATCGTCATCACATCGCCCATCGTTCGTATCTATTACAAGCGCCTGACGGAGGACTACTACCGCGATCTCGTGGTGGTTTCATACAGCGAGGTGGAGTCCAACGTAGAATTACAATCTGTGGGAATGGTAACTATCTGACATGATCATCAAGAAATTTGTGGCAAAAACCGAGATCGAAGCAACCGAAGCAGCCAGGAAGGAACTGGGTGACGGCGTTGTCATTATGAACGTCCGCAAGGTAAAGCCCAAGGGCCCCTTCGCATTCCTTCGCTCCAAGCATGTGGAAGTGACGGCTGCACTGGAGGAAGAGGACAAGCAGCAGGATTCCCTGCGGGAGCTCCGGAGGATCGCCCAGGAGCAGGACGCCAGACAGCGGCAGAAAAACGAGGCCGCCCAGGGCGGTAAGGAAAGCCTCCTGGGGAAAAAGACCCCGGCGGAGAGTGCTGCGCCCGGCGCGGAGAGCAAGGCATCCGGTACCCCCGGCACCGCATCCGCATCCGCTGATCCCGCATCCCGGGCTCTCTACGGGACCGGCAGCGCAGGCCGTAAGCCTGCGGAGGAAGCAGATCACGAGCTCACCGAAACCATCGAGAAGAAGCTGGATTCCCTCCAGACTCTGCTGGAGAATCGATTCAATACGGATCAGGCAGTGCTGACCGGCGCCCAGGAAAAGGGCGAGGAAGCCGCCAGAGGACTGCAGAAGGACGAGGAGCCCCATACCCCCACCGCGGAAGAGCTGCGGGAGAAAGAGGTGGAGCGCTTCTTACGCCTCCTGTACAACACCATGCTGGACAACGACGTGGATGAGCGCCTGGCCAACGAGATCATCAACGAATCCCAGAAGGGCAGACCCTCCAACGCCGGCATGGACTACATTCTGAGCTCCATCTACCAGAAGATGATCCTCCGCTTCGGCAGATCCGAGGGCATCACCCCCGCGGATCACACGCCCAAGATCATCTTTTTCATCGGGCCCACCGGTGTAGGCAAGACCACCACCATCGCCAAGATCGCCTCCTCCCTCTCCGTCAATGACAAGGAGAAGGTGGCGCTTCTTACCACCGACACCTACCGTATCGCAGCCACGGATCAGCTCCGGACCTACGCCAGCATCCTGGGCGTGCCCTTCCGGGTGATCTACAGCCCTGAGGAGCTCTCCGCAGCCATCGAGGACTTCCGGGACTGCTCCTATATCTTCGTGGATACCGCGGGCCATTCCCACCAGAACGAGCTCTTCCTGGAGCAGCAGAAGAGCTACCTGGAGAGCCTGCCCGACAGCCTGGAGACCCAGAACTTCCTGGTGATCAGTGCCACCACCAAGCTGAAGGATCTGAAGAAGATCGTGGACAATTACAAATGCATTTCCGATTTCCGGCTGATCTTTACCAAGCTGGACGAGACCTCCAGCCTCGGAAATCTGTACAATATCCGGGATTATTCCGGGAAGCCCATTTCCTATGTGACCTATGGGCAGAATGTTCCCGATGACATCGAAGTCTTCAATGCACAAAAGACCGTAAAGCTGCTCTTGAGTGGAGCAGAATAAGTTGAAAACTTATTCTGCGAAACGATGCTTATTGAGGAGCGCAGCGAGTCAATAAGAGAGCGCACATGCAGCATGCATTGAATGCTTTGGTATCACATATCGGGAAAGGAACGGGGGAGTTGTTTCATGGACCAGGCAGAATCTCTTCGGATCATAAAGGCGGGCCAGCAGGCCAGACCTCTCGCGAGAGTTTTTACCATTACCAGCGGTAAGGGAGGGGTCGGCAAGTCCAATACCGCCATCAATCTTGCCATTCATTTCAAGAAAATGGGAAAGCGCGTCATCATCCTGGACGCGGATTTCGGACTGGCAAACATTGAGATCATGTTTGGGGCGGTGCCCAAGCACAACCTCTACGATCTCATCTATCAAGGGAAAAACATCAAGGATATCATCACCTGGGGCCCCGGGGAAGTGGGCTTCATTTCGGGCGGCTCCGGCATCGCCGGCATGTCCAACCTGAGCCGTGATTACCTGGATTACATCATCCGGAACCTGACGGAGCTGGACTCCATCGCCGACATCATCATCGTGGACACCGGCGCAGGGATCTCCGACGCAGTCATGGAATTCCTGGTGGCCAGCAGCGAAGTGCTCCTCATCACCACGCCGGAGCCTACCAGCATCACCGATTCCTACTCCCTGCTGAAAGCCCTGAGCCGCCATCCCAGATTCCGCCGGGAGGAGACCAGGATCCGCATGATCGCCAACCGTGTGGAGAAGGAGGAAGAGGGACAGACCCTGTTCCGGAAGCTGAACTCTGTGGTGCAGCGCTTCCTGAAGCTCCCCATGACCTATCTGGGCAGTGTGCCCTACGACGTGCAGCTGCAAAAAGCCGTGATGCAGCAGGTGCCCGTCTCCCTGCAGCATCCCGCAGCCCGGGCCAGCCTGGCCTACCAGCGCATCGCGGAGCAGCTCCTGGAGACAGAAGGGGAGAAGCCGGTGCAGAACAGAGGTATGGCTGCATTTTTCTCACACATCCTCGGAAGAAAATGACGAAAGCGTCATAAAAATAGAACGACTGCCAACGACAACTGTGGAAGGCGGAAAGAGAGAAGCGTATGTTATCGAACTTTATCAGAGAGAGCGACAGAGTCGACCTGACCAGCGTGGAACACGCCATGGGATCCAAGGCCGGCAAGGACGGAAAGGTCTATACTTCCAAGGTCTCGGCCATCCTTTCCGATGATCAGCTGGAGATCCTCATGCCCATGGAGCAGACGAAGCTCATCCTGCTCCCCGTGGACGCGGAATTCAACCTGATCTTTTATACCAAGACCGGTCTGTTCCAGTGCTTTGCCACGGTCATCGACCGCTACAAGAGCAACAACCTCTACCTGGTGGTGGTGGAACTCACCAGCAATCTGCGGAAGTACCAGCGCAGAGAGTACTACCGCTTCAGCTGCGCGCTGGAGATGTGCTCCCGCACCCTGGTGGAGGAGGAGATCAAGTCTCTGGAAGAAAGCCATCCCATGATCCTGCAGCCCAACATGCCCATCAAGCGCAGCGTCATCGTGGACATCTCCGGCGGCGGACTCCGCTTTATGTCCAACCAGAAATATGAGCCCGGCAGTATGCTCTACTGCAGCTACGATCTGCTGAAGGGCGGCGAGAGACGGCACTACGAGGTGGTGGGCAAGGTTCTGGCGGTCCGCGCCCTGGAGAACCGTCCCGACACCTACGAGCACCGGGTCCAGTATGTCAATATGAACGAAGCCCAGAGAGAGGAGATCATCCAGTTCATCTTTGAGGAAGAGCGGAAAAACCGCAGCAGGAGCTGATGAGGGGATCCGAAAGAAACGGATCGGTGAAGAATACTTGTGGGAGGAGTTTATAAATGATTAAGAAAAAAATCTTACTTGTAGATGACTCTGCACTCATGAGAAGAGTGCTCCGTGATATAATCGATTCAGATGATGATTTCGAAGTGGCAGACCAGGCCGTGAACGGTTTGGAAGCTTTCGATCTCCTCAGCAGAAACAAGTACGACGCAGTGGTCCTGGACGTGAACATGCCCAAGATGAACGGACTGCAGCTGCTGGGAGAGCTTCGCAAATATCGCATCCATGTTCGTGTGATGATGGCCAGCACGGATACCAAGGAAGGCGCACAGACCACTCTGGACGCGCTGGAACTGGGAGCCCTGGACTTCATTCACAAGCCGGACTCGGCAAACAGCTGCCGCGACGGAGTCTTCCAGCAGAACTTCCTGCGGATCCTCCACGGCGTTGTCATCAGCCGTCCTCCGGTATTCGATTCTCCTGCCAGAGTCGCCGAGAAGAAGGAAGAGAACAAGAAGTTCATCGGAATCCTTCAGAAGTCCTCTACCAGGATCGCAGGACGCAAGATCGTGGCCATGGCCAGCTCCACCGGCGGCCCGAAGGCACTCCAGTCCGTGATCCCCAGACTCCCGGCCAATCTGGATGCACCGGTGGTACTGGTGCAGCACATGCCCAAAGGATTCACCGCTTCCCTGGCGGAGCGTCTGAACTCCATGAGTGAGGTGCATGTGGTGGAGGCCCAGGAAGGCGACCGCCTCGAATGCGGGACGGTATATCTGGCCAAGGGCGGAATGCATATGAATGTCGTGTCCGGCGCAGGCGGGTACACCATTCATTACACGGACGAACCCATTCGTGAGGGCGTTAAGCCCTGTGCGAACTACATGTACGAATCGCTGCGGACTTCCAAGTTCGACAAGATCGTGTGTGTGGTGCTGACGGGTATGGGTGCGGACGGCACGGAGGGCATCAAGAACCTGAAAGAAGTCAAAAAGGTTCATGTCATCTCCCAGAACGAAGAGACCAGCACCATCTACGGCATGCCAAAAGCCGTGGCCAAGGCGGGTCTTTCCGATCAGGTGGTTCCTCTGGATAACGTCGCTGCCGAGATCGTCATGCAGGTAGGTTTAAACAGCTGATAACAGTTCTCCGGTGTTCGGGGAATGGAATGGAGGAATGAATTATGGATGTCAGCCAATATCTTGAGATCTTTCTCGACGAAACAAACGAGCATTTGCAGAATCTCAACACGCAGATCCTGAATCTGGAACAGAATCCGGACGATATGGACACCGTGAACGAGATCTTCCGTGCCGCACATTCCATGAAGGGCATGGCAGGCACCATGGGCTACAAGAGAATGCAGGCTCTGACCCATGACATGGAGAACGTGTTCTCTGACGTCCGTACCGGCGCCATCAAAGTGATGCCCGATATGATCGACACTCTGTTCCAGTGCCTCGATGCACTCCAGGAGTATACCGATAATATCCGCAACACTTCCGATGAGGGTACCAATGACAACGAGCCCATCATCAAGAAGCTGAACGAGATCCGTAATTCCAAGGGCGGCGCAGCTCCCGCACCTGCAGCAGAGGCACCCAAGGAGGCAGCTCCCGAGGCAGCCGCTTCCGCAGCAGACGGTGAGAAGTGGAACCATATCGCCTTTGACGAGAGCCAGGTCAGTGTGATGCAGGAAGTCTTAAAGTCCGGCAAGAAGGTCTACGGTCTGAACGTCGAGATCAATGCGGACTGCGTGCTGAAGGCAGCCCGTGCATTCCTGGTACTGAAGGCTCTGGAGGAGAAGGGCGAGATCCTGGTATCCGATCCTCCGACCCAGGACATCGAGGACGAGAAGTTCGATCTCGACTTTACTCTGGTGGTTGCCAGCGACGCTCCCGTGGAGGAGCTGATCGCAGCCGCATCCGCAGTCTCCGAGATCGCCAAGGTCACCGGCGCACCCCTTGACTTCGACAAGATCAAGACAGCCGATGTGGAAGAGGAAGCAGCACCCGCTGCAGAGGAGGCAAGCGTATCCGCAGCACCCGCAGCCGCTGCCACCACCGCACCCGCTCCCGCAGCTGCATCCGCAGCACCCGCAAAACACAACGACAAGAAGGCATCCAAGCCCATCGCCACCAAGACCATCCGTGTGGACATCGAGAAGCTGGACAGCCTGATGAACCTGGTCAGCGAGCTGATCATTGCAAAGAACAGCCTTGTTTCCGCATCTACCGGCAACAACGCTTCCGGCAATACCAACTCCGCTTCATTCAACGAGCAGATCGAGTACCTCGAGAGCGTTACCACCAACCTGCATGAGTCCGTCATGAAGGTTCGAATGGTGCCCATCGAGAGCACCGTCAGCAAGTTCCCTCGTATGATCAGAGATCTTTCCAAGTCCCTGAATAAGAAGATGGAGCTGTACATGACCGGTGAAGACACCGAGCTGGACCGTACTGTGGTGGACCAGATCGGCGATCCTCTGATGCATCTGCTGCGTAACTCCGCAGACCATGGTCTGGAGAGCGCAGAGGTCCGTGCAGAGCGCGGTAAGCCTCCCGTAGGATCCATTTTCCTGGATGCATTCCAGGAGGGCAATAACGTCATCATCCAGGTGAGAGATGACGGTAACGGAATCGATCCCGAGATCGTTAAGAGCAAGGCCATCGAGCGCGGTATCATCACTCCCGAGCAGGCAGCTACCATGAACGAGCAGGAGATCATCAACCTGCTGTTCCTGCCCGGCTTCTCCACCGCCAAGAAGGTCAGCGACATCTCCGGCAGAGGCGTTGGTCTGGACGTGGTCCGTTCCAACATCGAAGCCCTCAGCGGTGAAGTCAGCGTCAAGAGCCAGCTGGGCGTGGGATCCACCTGGACCATCCGCCTGCCTCTGACCCTGGCCATCATCCAGTCCCTGATGGTTGTTGTGGGCGGCGAGAAATACGCCATCTCCCTGGCTTCCATCGAGACCATCGAGACCATTCACAACTCCGACATCAAGTACGTTCAGAACGAGGAAGTCATCAACCTCCGCGGTACCGTGATCCCTCTGATCCGCCTGAACAAAGTGCTTGAGAATGAAAGCAAAGCAAGCGACGACGGCGCAATGGTAGTCGTTATCGTAAAGAAGGGCGATAAGATGGCCGGCCTCATCATCGACGAGCTGATGGGCCAGCAGGAGATCGTCATCAAGTCCCTTGGCAAGTACATCAAGCATGCTAAATTCATCAGCGGTGCCACCATCCTCGGCGACGGTGAAGTTGCACTGATCCTGGATGTCAACGCTTTGTTATAAGGAGGAGTAATTCATGGAACAGTTATCTAATACCAGTGGAAATCTCGCCAATCTGCCCGCAGACGGCGATGAGACCAAGATTGTTACCGAAATGCTTCAATATATCGTGATCCGTCTGGGAGATGAGGAATACGGCATCGATATCAACTTTATCGACAACATCGTTCGTATGCAGCATGTGACCAGAGTCCCCAAGGTACCCGAGTACCTGAAGGGCGTCATCAATCTGAGAGGTGAAGTCATTCCCGTCATGAGCCTGCGCCTGAAGATGGGCCTGGAGGCTGACGAGATCACCAGAGACAGCCGTATCCTCATCCTGAAAGTGGATCCGGAGGAGGGCAGCGTCGGCGTCATCGTCGACGAGGTCAAGGAAGTCGTAAAGCTCGCTGTGGACCAGATCGAAAAAGTATCCCATGACGGCAGAAGCGATCGCCCTATCTACGTCAGCGGCGTCGGCAAGAACGGAGATCAGCTGATCTCCCTGCTGGACCTGTCCGTCATCAACCTGGAAGACAATTAAAAGAGGATCTCCTATGGGTGAATTAACACTTGAGAAGGTAACAGAGACCTATTTCGATGTTCTGAAGGAAATCGGAAACATCGGTGCCGGGAATGCCATGACCGCCTTGTCCCAGATGCTTGGGACCAAGGTGGACATGCATGTCCCCCAGGTCGAGCTCCTAGAGTTCAACGAGGTCGGCCAGGCCATGGGCGGCGAGGAACAGATCATGGTAGGTGTGTTCCTCGGCGTCGAGGGTGATATCACCGGGAGCATGCTGTTCCTGGTAGAGCAGAAGAGTGCAAAGCACCTGATCAACAAGGTGATGATGGGTATGGGCAATCCCGAAAGTGAGGAGTTCTCCGAGATGGAGCTCTCCGCCATGAAGGAGATCGGTAACATCATTACCGGTGCTTACCTGAACTCCCTGTCCACCCTGACCAATTTGTGCATTTATCCCTCCCCGCCGGCACTGACCGTTGATATGGCCGGCGCAATCCTCAGCGTACCCGCTGTGGAGTTCGGTATCTACGGAGACAATATCCTCATGATCCAGTCTCAGTTCTTTGATGAGGTGGAGATCGACGGATACTTTATCCTCGTGCCCGATATCGACTCTTATCAGAAGATCCTTGGCGCATTGGGTATGCCTGTTTAACGACTACCAGCTACCAGACAACTGCAGGATAACCGGACCGGCGAAGCGCATCCCTGCGTCTTAGGATGAAGAAATGCGCTCGTTGGGATTACTGACAGGGAAGTGCATATGAGTGAAATAATCAAAGTTGGAATGGCAGATTTAAAAACCTGCCTGCCTCCCAATGGAATAACAACTCTGGGCCTTGGCTCCTGTGTGGGTATCGCACTTCGGGATACCACCAATAAGGTCGGCGGACTGGCCCATATCATGTTGCCCGATTCCACCGCGGTGAACCTTGCCCAGATGAACTTGGCAAAGTTCGCGGATACCGGGATCGATGAGCTGGTCAAACAGATGGAAGCCCTGGGCGCCGTACGCCGGAGAATGGTTGCTAAGATCGCCGGCGGTGCCATGATGTTCGCATTTCAGTCCAAGGCCGGCAACATCCAGGTGGGCGAGCGCAACGTGGAAGCCGTGAAGCAAAAGCTCGCAGAGCTGAAGATTCCAATCCTTTCGGAGGATTGCGGCTTGAATTACGGCCGCACCGTGGTCTTTTACCCGGAGACGGGCGATTATGTGATCAAGTCTGTAGGAAAGGGAGAAAAGACCATCTGATGAACCGCAAAAGCTTACCTTTGATCTTGATGCTGGTCGCCGGGTTAGTGACCGTGGTGATCACCTTTTTGAAGGATTACAGCATCCCCGGAAAACTGGGGAGTCTTTTTGCTGTTCTTTTCGTGTTTTATTGCATCGGTACTGTGATCGTTTGGTTTCTCAACAAGTTCGACAAAGAAAACGAAGAAGCTGCCCTCCCGCCGGATGACGTCATCGAGAAGGAATCCGAAGAATCCGTGGCGGGTCCCTCCGGGGAAGGGGAGCCTTCAGATACATCCGAAGAACTGTGAGGGGTAAAGGAGTAACCGGCACATGGATGATGCTGCAAGGCGCAAGTTAATAGAGGATTATGACAAGACCAAATCCCCCGAGCTGCGGGAGAAGATGATCCTGGAATATGCTCCCCTTGTGAAGCTGGTGGCGGGCCGTCTGTCCATGTATCTGGGACACAATGTGGAGTACGAGGACCTGTGCAGCTACGGGATCTTCGGTCTCATCGATGCCATCGACAAGTTCGACCTGGGGATGAACGTCAAGTTCGAAACCTACGCCAGCCTCCGGATCCGCGGCTCCATCCTGGACCAGATCCGCAAGATGGACTGGATCCCGCGCACCGTGCGCAACAAGCAAAAGCAGATCGATGAGGCCATGAAAAAGATCGAGGCCGAGAAGGGGCATGTGGCCACCGACGAGGAGATCGCGCAGGAGCTTGGCATAACCGATGAAGAATACGTAGACTGGCTCTCTTCCATGAAGATAACCGGTCTCGTTTCATTGGATGAATTTATGGATTCCGGAAGCGATGTCTCCGCAGCGGCCTCCGAAAGCAGCACCACCGCCCGCTTCGTCGGGCCCGAAGAGAACATCGAAAAACAGGAGCTCACCGCGAAGCTGGGTGAGGCTCTGCAGACCCTGACCGAGAAGGAACAGAAGGTCATCACCCTCTACTACTACGAGGAGCTGACCCTAAAGGAGATCGCCAATGTGCTGGAGGTCTCCGAGTCCCGCATTTCCCAGCTCCACACCAGAGCGCTGGGGAAGATGAAGAAAGTCATGGGACCTTATATGAACGTATTTACTGGGGACTAGTCACAAATGGCTGCGCCATTAGTGACGCAGTGAAGCTTCGCTTCGACTGCACGTTTAGCTACGCCAAAGCGGCACACAAATGGCTGCGCAGCTTCGCTTCGACTGCACGTTTGGCTGCGCCAAAGCGGCACACAAATGGCTGCGCCATTAGTGACGCAGTGAAGCTTCGCTTCGACTGCACGTTTGGCTGCGCCAAAGCGGCACACAAATGGCTGCGCAGCTTCGCTTCGACTGCACGTTTGGCTACGCCAAAGCGGCAAAAAAGCTATATATTTGGGGGATGGAGTATGAAAAATGCGTTTTTCAAGGTCGTAAAAACGTCGGACGGCTACGGGATCAAGTTCTTTGCGCCCGTGGACGGCGGCGAGGGGATCAACATCCAGGAGGTCATGAACTACCTGGATACCCACAATCTGAACTACGATCTGAAGGTTCTGAAGGAAGCTGCGGATAAGGGCGAGGAAGTGGTGGTACCGCTGGGAAGCGGAGAGTGCCCCGCCATCCGGGAGACCTATGTCCTGAATGTCTCCGAGGATAACATGAAAGCCTTCGCCCGCTTTTTCCCGCCCTCCGATACCGGAGAGCGTATGAGCGCTGCCGAGTTCAAAAACGATATGCCTTTCCGGAATATCCGCTTCGGACTCCAGGACAAGATCATCGATCAGCATTTTAACAGCGCCGGGTACTATTGCTTTAATCTGCCCATCGCGGTCGGCAAGCCGCCCCGCCATGGCACCGACGCCCGGATCGAGTACTATTTCGATACCAACGTGGATGCGAAGCCCGACGTGAAGGAAGACGGCACCGTGGACTTCTTCAGCCTGAACCTGGTGCGACCCTGCTCCAAGGGGCAGGTCCTGGCCCGGATCATCCCCGCGGATGAGGGCGAGTACGGCATGAACCTCCAGGGCAACCGCTTAAAGCCCAGAGAGGTAAAGCGCGCCCGCTTAGAGCACGGCGCCAATATCACCCTGTCCGAGGATCGCTTGAGCCTCATCTCCAATGTTGACGGACATGTCACTTTGGTGGGCGGGCAGGTCTTCGTCTCCAATGTCTATGAAGTAGAGAACGTGGGCACCGCCACCGGCAACATCGACTTTAACGGCAGTGTCCAGGTAAACGGAAATATCGACACCAATTTCGTTGTGAAGGCCACGGGTGACGTCATCGTCAAGGGTGTGGTGGAAGGCGCCAGAGTCGAGGCAGGCGGCAATATCATCATCTCCAAGGGCATGAAGGGCATGTCCAAGGGCATCCTCATCGCCGGCGGCAATGTGGTATCGAAATTCATCGAGAATGCCACCGTGGAAGCGGAAGGGTACGTCAGTACCGAGTCCATCCTCCACAGCAATGTCACCTCCGGAACCGAGATCACCGTCACCGGCAAGCACGGATTCATCACCGGCGGCAAGGTCCAGGCGGACTCCCTGGTGGAGGTCCGTACCCTGGGTGCGGAGATGGGCGCCAGCACCATCGTGGAGGTGGGTACCAATCCCAAGCTGAAGGCCCGCTACACCATGCTCCAGAAGGAGATCGCGGAGACCGTAGCCGTCATCAAGAACGCCCAGCCCATCGTCCAGAACTTCATGGAGAAAAAGGCCAAGGGCGCCCGTTTCTCCGAGGACCAGCTGAACTACGTCAAGCAGATGGTGGCCACCATTGAGGTGAAGAAGAACGAACTCACTGCGAAGAACGAGGAACTCAAGGAGCTCTCCGCCATCTTTGATCCCGATAAGAAGTCCGAGGTCCGGGTCACCGGCGAGGTCTATCCCGGCACCACTATCGTCATCGGCGATCTGTCCATGACGATCCAGTCCAGCTACCGCTACTGTAAATTCGCCAAAGTTGCCGGCGACGTGAAGATGCTTCCTCTATAATCCGGGAGGTGTACAGATGGCAGGATTAGAGATCACACCGATCGCCAGATCGCAGGATTTCAGTATTATCAGGCAAAATGAGGAAAATCGCCCCCAGGCGGAGCAGCTGTCCATCGCGCAGGAGACGCAGAAGGAAAACGATGCGAAATCCACCGAAGTGGTCCACGCTGACGAGAGCAGATGGAACGACAAGCGGCAGGATGCTTCCGAGAAGGGCGCCAATGAATATTCCGGAGACGGGGGCAAGCGCCGCCGCCAGCGGAAGGAGGACGAGGACCGGGTCATCATCAAGGGTCAGTCCTCCGGATTTGATCTGAAGATCTAGTGCTGCAGGAAAGAAATGCATTGCTTTCCTGCAGTGTCGTTTTGTTAGGGGGATTTAACAACCAATGACTGCACTTGAAATCGTATTACTGATCATAGGAGCCCTGGTGACCGCCGCAGGCTTTCTCATTCCCGTGCGCACCGAAGAGGCCACGGAGGACGTGCGCGCCCTGGTGGAAAAGCAGGTGAAGGAGAGCATCGGCACCGAGATCGATGCGCTGCGGGGCCATGTGGACGACGTGGTGGACGAGGCCGTGGAGTACGCCCGGGAGAAGACCGAGCGCAGTCTGGAGCGCATCTCCAACGAGAAGATCATGGCCGTGAACGAGTACTCCGAGACCGTCCTGGATGAGATCAACAAAAACCACAAAGAGGTCATGTTCCTCTACGATATGCTCAATGACAAGCAGGAGACCTTAAAGCAGACCCTGAATGAAGCGGGGGAAGCTGCCAGAGTCATGGAGGAACGGGCGGAGGAGGTACGGGCCGCCGCGGAAGAAGCCGCCGCCCCCGCACCCGAGAAGCAGGAAAAAGTCATTACCCCCGCCTTCACCGGACTCTCCGGAAAATCGGTGGACGCAGGCCGCGTCTTAAACACCCCTCCCGCAGTGGAGGAGCTCCCCGGCGGCAGGAAGGTCCGGACCCTGAACTGGGCGGCTGCAGCGGAAGCAGAGGCAGGCGGCGCTCCCGCCCGGAATGCGGACAGTGCACCCCAGGCTCCCGCAGACGGAAACGCCCCGGGTGCAGGCGCGGAAGAACTCCCCCAGTTCGAACTCCATCGCCGGATCCTCGTCATGCATGAGGAGGGTATGGACAGCGTCTCCATCGCCAAGCAGCTGAGCATGGGCGTGGGAGAAGTGGACCTCATCATCGGATTGCACGGAGGGAAAGGGATTTGAGCACAAAACTGAGATACTATCTAAGAGGCCTGGGGATCGGAATCCTTGTGGCCGCCCTCATGCTCATCCTGTCCCATCACCTCTCCTCCGGGGAGATGACGGATCTCCAGATCCGGGAACGGGCCCTGGAGCTGGGCATGGTGGATCCGGAAAACATGAGCCTGACTCAGGCAGTGGACGTGCAGGAGAGCGCGGAGACCGCGGCGGATGCCGCCGGCGAGGGCGCAGAGGAAGAACCTGCGGAAGGAACGGATACAGGTACGGATGCGCAGGATGCGGAGAGCCCCGACGCGGATGCTACCGCACCTGATGGAAGCGGCGATCCGGAAGGCACAGATGCCGATGCCCCGGCTGACGATACGGACGGCGATGACACAGGTAGCAACCCGGACGGCACAGGTACGGGCGGCGATGACACTGGTGTCACCCCGGAGGATACTACCCCGGACGATGCGGATACCGACACCCCCAACGTTAATCCGGATGATACCACCGACGACCCGGACAAAGTTCCCACAGACCCCACCGAGGATCCTGACGACCTCCCGAAGGAAGGCACCGTCACCATTGTCATCAGGAGCGGTATGGGTTCGGAATCCGTGGCGAAGGCAGTGAAGGATGCGGGCCTCGTGGAGAGCGCGGACGAATTCGACACCTACCTGGAAAAGCACGGGTACAGCCGCAAACTCCGGGTGGGCACCTATGAGGTTCCCTACGGCGCTACCATGGAAGAGATGGCCATCCTCTTTACCACATCGAAAAAATAGAACGGATATGGCAAAAAACGGCGGAAGTGCAAGTTTTTCCTTGCATTTCCGCTCTTTTTATGCTACACTACTGCCGTTGTGAC
>JAILAF010000014.1 GCA_024681775.1 Lachnospiraceae bacterium | reverse complement strand
CTCGGTCCTGGGGGCCCGCTCCAGGAGGTATTCCAGCATGCGCTCTGCGCCTGCCCGGAAGAACTCGTCTCCGGTTTTCTCATAGGCGCGGAGGCAGACCTCGCCGTTTGCCGCCGGGTCGGATACGGCCTCTCCGCCGCCGACCATGGCCAGTCTCCCGTCGGGGGCCATCCGCTTGATGGCGTCGTAAGCCATGGGGATCCAGAGGTCCTCACGGCCTGCTTCATACAGGGCCTGCGCACAGACGCCCTGCTCCCAGGGGTAGCGCTGCATGGCCAGCATGGCTTTGATCACGCGATCGATTTCGTTTCTCTGTGACATGTATTTCCCGTCCTTACTCGAAGAAAGATTTTATCCTGCGATCCAGCCTCCTGCCCGCAGGGCAGGGGAGCACGTGAACGATGCCTCTACAGACATGCGATGAGCCGGTCTGCATCCTCCGGGGTGGTGGCCCAGCTGGTGGCGATGCGCATGACGGTATCTCCGTCCTCCCGCTTCTCCCAGAAGGCCAGCTCTGCGCGTTCGGATAGAGCTGCCAGCTGTTTTTCATTCAGGGCGACAAAGATCTGATTGGTGGGGGAGGGGAAAGCCTCCCGGTAGCCTTTCTCCGCCAGGGCCCTGCGGATCCTGTCCGCTGCCTCGATGGCGGTTTTTCCCAGCCGCTCGTAGAGGCCGTCCGTAAAGAGGGTGTCGAACTGGATGCCTGCCACTCTCCCCTTGGCCAGCAGCGCGCCGTGCTGCTTGATGATGGTGAAGAGGTGGGGGATATAGTCGTGTCTGGGGATGACCACGGCCTCGCCGAAGAGGGCGCCGCATTTGGTGCCGCCGATGTAGAAGGCGTCACAGAGGGCTGCCAGATCCCGGAGCGTCACGTCGTTTGCCGGGCAGGCCAGGGCATAGGCGAGTCTGGCGCCGTCCAGGTACAGGGGGATGTGATGTTCCTTACACACGCCGCTGATGGCCTGCAGCTCCGCCAGGGAGTAGAGGGTGCCATACTCCGTGGGCTGGGAGAGATAAACCATCCCGGGCATGACCATGTGCTCGTGGTTCTCATCCTCCGCATAGCCCCGGAGGATCCGGTCGATGCTTTCTGCGGATACCTTGCCGTCCGTCTGCTCCGCCACCAGGACCTTGTGGCCGCCGTACTCGATGGCCCCCGCTTCGTGGCCTGCGATGTGGCCGGTGGTGACAGCGATGACGCCCTGATAGGGGCGGAGGATGGAATCGATCATCACCGCGTTGGTCTGGGTCCCGCCTGCCAGGAAGAAGACGTCTGCATCGGGCGCGCCGCAGGCTTCCCGGATCTTCTTTCTCGCGGCCTCGGAATACTCGTCGTAGCCGTACCCTGCGGTCTTCTCCAGGTTCGTCTCCAGGAGCCTCTGCAGGATGGCGGGATGGGCTCCTTCCATGTAATCTGACACGAATGCCGGTTTTTGCATTTTCGTAAATCTCCTTTTCGGTTCTGTTTTATCTTTCTGATTCTTTCGATGTGTTTTTTTCGCGGCGCAGTTTTTTCTCATCCGGAAGCCGCGCGGTTCAGTGGATCCCCGCCAGGTCGTTCAGGATCTCTCCCGCGATGATGAGGCCCACCACGGAGGGGACGAAGGCGACGGAGCCCGGGGTGCTTCTGCGGCCGGGGGCGGGATCTGCTTTGCCTGCGGGAGCTGCCATCGGCGTGATGGGTTTTTCCTGGGAATAGACCACCTTCAGGGAGTCGATGCCACGCTTGTGACACTCATGTCGCATCACCTTTGCCAGCGGGCAGACCGAGGTCTCGTAGATGTCCGCCACCTGAAAGCGGTCGGGATGGAGCTTGTTCCCCGCGCCCATGGAGGAGATGACGGGGACACCGACATCCTTCGCCAGCTCGATGATGGCCAGCTTGCCGGTGACGGTGTCGATGGCATCCACCACGTAGTCATAGTCATGAAAGTCAAAGAGGTGCCGGGTCTCCGGCAGGAAGAAGGTCTGATAGGTCCGGACATTGCAGTCCGGATTGATATCCCGGACCCGCTCCGCTGCCACCTCCACCTTGGGACGGCCCACGGTAGCATGGGAGGCGATGATCTGGCGGTTGATGTTGGAGAGGCAGACGGTGTCATCGTCGATGAGGTCCAGGGCGCCGATGCCGCTCCGGGCCAGGGCTTCCACCACGTATCCTCCCACGCCGCCTACGCCGAAGACTGCCACGCGGCTCAGGGCGAAGCGTTCCATGACATCCGCTCCGTAGAGGAGCTGTGTTCTCGTGAATTGATTTTCCATAGATTTTTCCATTCTATCAGGACGTACGGATCTGCATCTGATACGATGTGATTTTATCATATCTGTGGATTTTTCATATAGTCGATTGCTTTCGAATGCAGTATACTGATAAAAATCCGATAATAGAGCCATAGAAGCAGAGGAAATATGAAAGAAATATCATTTGAAGAAGTCCGGCAGCTTCCGAAGGAAAGCTACCGGCTGATCGATATACGGGACGAAGAACTCAGAGAATACGGTATGCTCACAGACGCCATCGCGGTGGACGTGGCCGGAGATCCGGCGGAGGTGCAGGCCGCCCTGTCCCGCATCCCTGCGGAGAAGAAGCTGATCTTCTACTGCGAGATTGGGCGCAGGACCCGGGACCTGGAGGAATCCGCTTTTGCAGCCGGCCGTGAATGCTACAGTCTGGAAGGCGGATATATCGGGTATGTGCGGGCCCTCACTGCCGAGGAAAGCAGCAGCGGGGAGCGGCAGCACAGGGCCGAGGAAAGCATCCGGAAGAAATTCCACAAGCAGCTTTTTACGCCTTTTGCGAAGGCGTGCAAGACCTACGAGCTCATCGAGGAGGGGGATCACATCGCCGTGTGCATCTCCGGCGGGAAGGACTCCATGCTGATGGCGAAGCTCTTCCAGGAGATTCAGCGGCACAGACATTGTCATTTCGAGCTGACCTTCCTGGTGATGGACCCGGGGTACCATCCGGATAACCGGGCGCTGATCGAGAGCAACGCGCGGGCCCTCGGCATCCCCGTTACGATTTTTGAGAGCGATATTTTTGATGCGGTGGATACGGTCGATAAGAATCCCTGCTACCTCTGCGCCCGGATGCGGCGAGGGTATCTGTACAGCAAGGCGAAGTCCCTGGGTTGCAACAAGATCGCCCTGGGGCACCATTACGACGATGTCATCGAGACGATCCTTATGGGGATGCTCTACGGAGGGCAGGTCCAGACGATGATGCCGAAGCTGCACAGTACGAATTTCGAGGGGATGGAGCTGATCCGCCCCCTGTATCTGATCCGGGAAAGCGATATCTGCGCATGGCGGGACTACAACGAGCTGCATTTCCTGCAGTGCGCCTGCCACTTCACGGAGACCTGCTCCACCTGCCACGAGGACGGCACCACCTCCTCAAAGCGCCTCGAGACGAAGAAGCTGATCGCACAGCTCCTGAAGGAGAACCCTTTCGTGGAAGCGAATATCTTTAAGAGCGTGGAGAATGTGAACCTGGACACGGTGATCGGGTACAAGCAGGGCGGTGTCCGGCACCATTTCCTGGAGGATTACTGAGGCTGCACTACTGCCTTTGAGCGCCCAAGCAAAGGAGACGTCATGTTTCATGCCAATCCTAAGACACTCACACTGTCCTTTAACGAATTCCATGATCTGTCGGATGCCCGGCTACCGGAGTATGGAGAATACTGCCTGCTGGAGCTGAAAAACGGGGATCTTGCCGCGGGTGGCTGGCTTCCCTCCGGTGGTGAGGATGGCGTGGCCGGACGGTTCCTGCGCGGAACCGCCGACACGGTGGATGCAAAAGAGGTGGCAAGATGGCACTCTCTCGACCGATATGACCTTTCGGAAGTCCTGGAAGACGAAGAGATGGGGTGGATCAATCTCGGCCCCGGGGAAGAGGACGGCCGGGTGGGCACAAGAGAGGAAAATGAGGTACCAGCCTATGATCCTGTATCATACCAGTGACAGAGAGATCGTTCATCCGGACATTCACTACGGCAGGAAAAATGCGGACTTCGGCTGGGGCTTCTATCTGACACCGGACAGGGAAT
>JAILAF010000132.1 GCA_024681775.1 Lachnospiraceae bacterium | reverse complement strand
CTCCGTCCAGAAGGTCACCGGCACCGCCCAGAAGGGCATCCGAGCCGTCCTGGAGCTTGTTCATGTCCTCCTCCAGAGAATCGAGGCCTTCGGTATCCGAGACATCGCCCATTCCCAGGACATCCGTCACGTCGCTGCTGATGACGGTGAGGGCCATGGTCAGCTCAAAATCGGTGGTATCCGCAGAGATCTCCAGGGTATCGGGGATCTGATAGAGATCGCCGAGTCCTAAATCTGCCAGTTTGTTCTCATCCAGGGCCAGACTCTCCCGCAATCCCGGGAAAGCCATGCCCATGACCACATACTTGCTGCCGTCATTTATGACATTTCCGCTGGTGACCTCCACATTGGAGAAGTTCTCCCCGTCCAGGATCAGTCCGGTGAGTGCACCGAAGGGCGTGTAGATCACAGCGTCCTCATCGCCGATCTTGACGGTCTGTTTCTCGGTATTTTCATATTCGTAGCGGATGGTCACATGACCGGACTTGCCTGCCAGATCCGCGGGAGCGATCTCCTTACCGTCCAGGAAATACTTGACAGTGATCTTGATGGGAAGCTCCTTTTCGGTGGTTCCGCGATAATAGATATCGTTTCCGCCCGCGTTCCAGACCATGGAATTGCCGCTGCCGGTATAGGTTTCATCCCCCTTTACATTCTCAATGCTTTGCAGATCGGAGGCATCCTGCAGCTTGTCCGCGCCATCCGGATTTTTCAGCCAGTTGCTGACTATGATCTGCTGCGCTGCGCCATCCGCGCCCGCTACCACATATACGGTCTCTTCTTTTTGCTTCCCCGTAGAGGTCTGTCCCACCAGGGCTTCCTCCAGATTTTCCTCCAGGTCTTCCTCTTCGATCACATTCGGTTTCGTGTACTCTTCCGCGCTGACATGTCCGATGGATTCCAGGCCGCATCCGGTCATGGAAACGGTCATCATGATACTGAGTCCCAATGCCATCCATTTCTTTACGTTTCTCATAATCCAGCTCCTTTTTTTGCAATCTATTTCCCGGATCGGGGCGTTTTTATGCTCCCGTCCTCAGTGTCCGAATCTCTCCCGCAGCCCGGTATGCGCCCGGCGGGTAAATGCTGCATGCGGCATCCCTAAGGTAGTCCTGCAGATGAGGCCGTCCAGGCACATGTACATGCTGGGCAGCACCAGAATGACTACGATCATACTGACAATGGCGCCTCTGGCCATGAGGTTGCAGAGGGCTCCGATCATGTCGATGCTGGAGATGAGCCCTACGCCGAAGGTAGCGGCGAAAAAGCTCAGAGCACTGACAATGACGGATTTCATGCCGGTCTTCAGAGCGATGCGTGTCGCTTCCGCCTTATCGCAGCCCCCTTTGCGCTCCTTGCAGTATCTGGTGGTCATCAGGATGGCGTAATCCACGGTGGAGCCCAGCTGGATGGTGCCGATGACCACGGAGGCGATGAAGGGAATGGTGGTTCCGGTGTAGGTGGTAAGTCCCATATTGATGAAGATGGCGAACTCAATGACGCTCACCAGGATCACAGGCAGGGACAGGCTCCGCAGCACGAAAAAGATGATGAAAAATACCGCGCCGATGGAGATCCAGCTCACCACCTTAAAGTCCTTGTCGGTGATGGTGATAAGGTCTTTGGTACAAGGTGCTTCGCCCACCACCATGCCGCCTAGATCGTAGGACTTGACGATGGTATTTACCCGGGCGATCTGTGCGTTGACCTCATCCGTGGCTACTTTGTATTCCGAGCTCACCAGCATCATCTTGTGCCGGTCACTCTCCAGGTCCGCCAAAAGATCCTCCGGGATCATCTCCTTCGGGAAAAGCGGACCGACGAGACTGTCGGTTCCCAGGACAGAGGTGATGCCGTCCACCTCCTTCAGTTCCCGGATCATCTTCCGGGTGTCTACTTCCGAAAGGTCCTTGTCCAAAAGCAGCACGTAGGTGGAGTTTATATCGGACACCGCATCCTGCTTTGCGATGGCCTGTACGCTGGGCAGGTACTCCGGAAGGGTATCACCCAGATTATAATAGACGGATGTGTTGCGGTAACCGTAGATGGCAGGCACCAGCAGCACCAGGAACAAGGCGCCCAGCAGCAGGTGGTGGTTTACGATCCACTCGGGGATCTTGTCAAACTCCCGCATCAGAGGCTTGTGATTGGTCTTTTCCAATACCTTGTCGAAGATCAGGATCATGGAAGGCAGGATGGTGATGCAGGCGATGACGCCGATGACCACACCCTTTGCC
>JAILAF010000126.1 GCA_024681775.1 Lachnospiraceae bacterium | reverse complement strand
TCCACAAGTTCTTCCAAATATTTGTAATTCTCCCGGTCCTCTGTCTGCTCTGATCCGGTATGTTCTCCCTGTTTCAACATCATCTTGTTCTCCATGGTATTCCCTCATCGCAGGTGTTTTATGCCTCTCACATTATAAATCATTCTAAAATGTGCTACAATATCAAGGAAACATCCGGCAGCTAACTTCACTCCTTATGTCGGATATGTCCCTCATCGATCATCCCATACCAGGAGGTCTTTATGAAGATTCTGATCATCGGCGGAAGCTATTTTCTGGGACTGGCCTTTGCGGAGGCCGCCTACCATGCAGGGCATTCTCTCTATGTGCTAAACCGGGGGAATCGCCCCCTGGGGGTGAGCACCATTCCGGAGTACCATGCCGACAGAAGGGATGCGACAGCCCTGGAGGCATTTCCGGCAGGGGCAGAGGGAAAACCGCTGCATTTTGATGCAGTGGTGGATTTCTGTGCTTACCAGACCGGGGATATCCGGCTGGTGGCAGAGCATTTAAACGCCACCTTTGATCAGTATATCTTTATCAGCACCAGCGATGTGTACCGTAAGGGAAGCGGTCAGGTGCTTCGGGAAGACGCGGAGCTGGAGAGCCGGGATTTCGGCGGAGATGCCGGAGCCTATATTTTAGGGAAGGTTGCCCTGGAGAGGGAATTGGCGGAGCTGACATCTGCGTCAGATTGTAAATTTCACTCCACGATTTTCCGGCCCGCTTTTCTCTATGGGCAGGGCAATTACGCCCCCAGGGAGGTGCTGTATTTTCAGTGGATCCATCAGTCCCGGCAGGTCCTACACCCCCGGGACAGTGAAGGTTTTTTCCAGATGGTCAGCGCGGAGGATGCCGCCAGAGCTATTCTGCTTAGCTGCGGCAACGAGACTTGCTATGAAAAAACCTATAACCTGGCAGCCCCCACACTCTATACTTACGAGAGCTATGAGGAGCTTCTGCGGCAGGCCACAGGAATTGACTTTGGTCTGGCCCCGGTCACGGTGGAACAAGTCCTGCAGGATGGCCTTCCCCTGCCCTTCCCCTTAAGCAAGGCCGAGTCAGAGCACTACGATGGCAGTGCAGTGACCGCCTTGGGGCTTACCTATTCCGATCCGGTGCCGGAGTTTGCAAGGCTCTGGGAGCTTTACCAGAAGCAGGTGGCGGCTCGCAGCGGTAATGACGGAGCAAACTGAGTCCCCGGATCAAAACAGGATATCCAAAGTTGTTTAGGGTCTGAGTTCTTTCGGGTGCGTCCGTGGGGTCTGGTTTTAGGGTTTGGTTTTAGGGTCTGACATTAAAAATAGGGAGAGCAACCTCGCGGTTGCTCTCCCTTCCTTCTTTTTCGTAAGATGAATTTGCTAACACTATCCGAAAAAGGAGGATTTATGAACAGTATAACAGGCTTATTCGATTTGGAAGATTCAAATATCATCGTTTCTGATATTCGAATCGAAGGCACCACAAAGTACCTTACTCTGGAGACACCACCATCCGCACAGTTTTGCCCACAATGCGGATTTCGTATGCACTCCAGAGGAATAAAGCAACGAACCATATCTCATTTGGATTTTTTCTTTTCTAACATTCCACAAACCATTCCTTCCGATCGATCGTTATCCCCTCGAGCTTCACGGTGAAGGAATCCATGCTCTCATGGAATGCCGTCTGTCTGCACCCGAAAAGGACCCCGTTGGCCGAGGACACGCTCATATTCACGGACGCATTGTCTATCGTGATATCGGATCCGCCGTCGCGGCACCCGATGCCCTCTGCGATATTGCCTTCCACACCGATCAAAATCGTGCAATGACTGCATTCGATCGCCAGGTCGCCTTTCGCAGCACCGATCGCGGCGATCTCCCAGCCCTTGAGGGAGATATCAATGCCGCACTCACGGATGTCGATCGCACCGGAAGTGGGGCCCGTCGATCCGATGGCAGTGACCTTATTCCCCGCACCGAAAATGCGCAGAGATGCCTTGGAAATGTGGGTGTCCTGCTCCCCGTACATGGAGCCGATCATGGTACCGGTGTCTACCCTGACATCGATGGTGACATCCATATCGCTGATATAAATGGGCTGTTTACCCTGGTAAGAACCGATGCAGACGCTGTTCGAAGCCGCACAGATGCCCTTGAACACGCCGGAGCGCAGGTCGATCGCCCGCTCCCGCACCGAAGACCTGCCGCCGATGCTGACGCAGTTTTCCCCGCTGATATCGATCTCCAGGATCCCGGACATCTCGGAGATGATCCGCCCGAACATCCCCTGATAATCATTGCCGATGCCGTATGCATTGGTAAAGGTCGGCTTGATGATCAGATCACCGGCGCCCTCCAGCTTCAGCTCGGCGCTGCCCGGTACGCGGATCCCGTTGCCGGTAAAGAGGTTGCTGCCCTCGATATTCAGCACAAGCGATGCTTCCTGCCCCAGATCGATACAGGGCGTCGTGTCCACGTCGCCGATGCTGACATTGCGGATCGTGAGCCTGCACTTCGAGTGGTCTTTTACACGGATGGAAACGGCAGAGACGAACTCCGGATTCCCCACCAGGGTAAGATCACCGCCCGAAAGCAGCAAAATATTATATTTCTGGAGGGACAGGTCCACCAGCGAAAGCTGCTTCTCGTCCGTGACGAGAAACACCTTCTGTCTGGAATGGTTGGAAACTATGTCGAGGTTGGCCCTGCTGATCTCGGAAAGGATCTGCTGCGGCAACGCCTGCAGGAGCGCGGGCTGCGGTCTGCCCGTATAGTATCCCTGGATCAGATCGGCACCCATCCGGATGACTGCACTCAGCTCCTCGGATGTTTCCACGCCCTCTGCGAGAGCCTGAAAGCCGTTGTCATGGGCGAACTGGATGATGGTATCCACGAAATGCTGTTTTCTCGGATCCAGATGAAGGTCCGAAATCAGGAATCTGTCGATCTTTACATAGTTCGGAAGGAACTTCAGCAGGTTTGTCACATTGGAATATCCGGTGCCGAAATCATCGACAGCTACCTGAAATCCGTATTCCCTGCTGCGCTTACTTAAGAGCTCGACCGTGTCCGCTTCCATATCGGTCTCTTCCGTAACCTCTATGACAACTCTGTCAAAAAGTGCGCTGTATTTATCGGAAAGGCTGAAAAACTCCTCTTTCGAAAGGTAATGGCCGGGGATACTGTTGATGAATACCTTACGATCGCCGAGGGCATCCTCCAGCTCCGTCATCTTCTTCATGACATTAAAGAGGGTTGCTCTCTCGACATCATTCAGGCGTTTTTCTATCGTCGCATATTTCAGCAGCGTAAGAGGCGAAACGCCGTATTTTTCGGGCATGCGCATCAACGCTTCATACCCGATGATCTCTCCCGTCTTGGCGCTGATGATGGGCTGGAAGCTATAATCGATATCGTTGGTATCCAGAATCCGGTTGACGTACGTTCTCAGCTCAGGGTCATGCTCGCCTTCCTGGGGCGCGGTGTAACGGCTCTGGGGCTTTGAATCAAGGCCGTCTCTGCTCTTGGAGGAGATCTGAACCAGGATCTCCTCCGTGCTCAGACCGGAATCCGGTGGCACCTGGATAAAGGAGATCACGGGGTTCAGGGTATAGTCCTTGGAGGAAACCTTGTTGAAGTCGTCAAAGCAGTTTCCCAGCTGTTCTTTCATGGAATTGCCCAGGGTAATCCCGTCATCTTCAGCCTTCGCTGCGATCAGGTAAGTATCCTCGGCGATTCTGCCGCAGACGGCGCGTCCCCTCAGAACGCCCGCGATCAGCTTCGCACTGACACCGATGATGCTGTCCGACTCTGATTTTTCCCACAGCAGGCTGATGCGTTTGTAATTCACGAGCTTTACGCTCAGGAGTACGATGCTGTGATCCCCGATGGAGGCCAGTGCCATCAGGTTCGTCAGGCTGTTATAGAAGCCGCTTCGGTTTAAGAAGCCGGTCATGGGATCGATCGCATCCGGCACCATTCCGGTATCGTCCTGAGCGTTTTTCCAGTCATCCATATCCTCTGCCCTTTCTTCGTTTCTGATCCGGACTACAAAACCTGTCTTACCATTTTTGATCGCATCGGGGTTACTTCCGGCTCGCCTAAGTCAGATGCCGCCCAGGGAAAAGCCGCAGAAGTCCTCCGCGAAGCGGTATTCGTCATGCAGGCTGCTGATGAAGTCAAAGTCCTGGCATTCGTTGTAGATCCGCACTTCACAGATCTCCCCGCGGAAGGAGGGCTGGAACACATCTCCTCCCAGAATGATCCATTTGACGGAGCGGTTGGTGGGTACATGATCCATGGAAAATGCCACCTCGCCGTTGATGAAGACCACCGCCCGTTCTGCCTTGGCATTGTAGGTGACGACGTAGTGAACCCACTCTCCCTCCCGCAGCTGGCAGGCCGGCAGGTCATACCATCCGTTCACCTCACGGGAGTCGCGAAACCTGGCAACAGAGCTGGCATTGACGGAGAGGGGGCATACTGTGAGGAACCCGGTCTCGAACTTCACATAGATGGCGGAGGACCAGGCCTGGTTCACCTCGGGCCGCAGCCACATGGAGATGGTAAAGCTGTCATTGACGATGGAATCCTCCGGCAGGAAGACGGTATTTTTCTCCGCTGCACCACCGGGGAAATGGAGGGACAGGGTATCCCGGAAGATGCCGGGACAGTAGGTGAGGCCCTCTCCGTTCACGGTGCCCTCCCTGCTCCCGTCCTCGGATCGCAGGCTGCCGTTCAGACGGAAGGAAAAACACTCGATGGGGTTGGTCATGTACGCTTCCGCAAAGGCGCGGAATTCCTCCAGGGGAATGGGCTTCGAGTAGTAGAATCCCTGGGCGATCTGGCAGCCGCAGCTCAGGATAAAGTCCATCTGCTCCCTGGTCTCGATCCCCTCCGTCACCACGTCCAGCTTCAGGTCGCGGCACATGGCGATGATGTTGCGGATGACCTTCTGTCCGCGGAAGGAATCGGAGGAGCTGCGGAGAAACTCCCGGTCCAGCTTGATGGTGTCCACCTGGATGTCCTTCAGCAGGGTCAGGGCGGAGAATCCGGATCCGAAATCGTCGATGGATACCAGGAAGCCCGCTTTCTGCAGGAGGTTCACCATATGGATCATCTCGGCATTGTCCTTGATGAAGACGCCTTCCGTGATCTCGATCTCCAGCTCTCCGGGAGCGATACCGTAACGCCCCGCGATCTCCAGCAGGGTGGTGGGGAATTCCTCATTGAAGAGGTGGAGTCTGGAGACATTGACGGAGACGGGGATATGCTCGTATTTTTCCCCCTTCCAGGTACGCTTGATGCGGCAGACCTCCTCAAAGACGTAGAGGTCCAGTCGGGAGATAAAGCCGTTTTTCTCAAAAAGGGGAATATACTGGTCCGGAGTCCGCAGGCCATCCGCGGGATGGATCCAGCGGGACAGGGCCTCGGCACCGGAGAGCTCGGTGGTGACCATATTCACCTTCGGCTGGAAGTAGACCACGAACTCTCCCGTCTCCAGGGCGCTTTCCATCTCCAGCTCGATATTGCGATTGATCTCGGCCTGTTTATCGGATTTGCGGTAGATGGCCAGCCTGCCCTTGCCGTTGTACTTTGCCTGATACATGGCGGCATCACACTTATAAAGGATGTCATCCAGGGATGCAGAGGTGGGCTGGTTCATGACCAGGCCGATGCTCAGGCTCGTAAGGGACAGGATATCCTTGCGGAAGTTCAGGTGCTGCATGCCTTCCAGCATGCGGGTAGCCATCTCTTTTAACTGTTTCTGGGTGTATTCCCCGGGAAAGAGGACCACAAATTCATCCCCGCCGATGCGGGCAGGGAATCCGTCGGTGTGGCTTTTGATGAGATCGGCGATCTCGATCAGCAGCCTGTCACCCATACTGTGGCCATAGATGTCATTGACGCGCTTGAAATTGTCCACGTCCAGGAACATGGCGTGGATGGATGTTTTTGCGGGCAGATTGTTGTAATGATCATAGAGTCCGCGCCGATTGTCCAGACCGGTCAGATAATCCACCTGGGCCAGACGCTCTCCGGATGCCTTTATTTCGCTCATTTGATACCCCTTAGATGTACATGCATATACACCTCTTAAGTTTATCACACCGGCAGTGCAGCGCCAACAAAAAGAGGGTTAATCAGCGTATCTGACCTTGATCATCGGGCGGACACACGCGCCGGAATTCACATAATTGCCTATCGTATTGGGCGACCTGAGCCCGATATAGATCGCATCATACTGGTATTTTCCGGGCGTCCGCACCCACCAGTCGGTACCGCAATCCCTGATATCGTCGCTGACGGACAGCGCCTCGGTATAGGAAGGCAGATATACCCTGTCATCGGTGTCATTTCCGCAGTCCGATTCATAAAGATAATCCTCCGGGACATACGTATTATGCGTGGTCACGATCACAGCTTTTTCTTCCTCGGAGAATTTGCTGTCATAGAAGTCCTCATTGAGCCATCTGCGCAGCGTGCAGTTCTCCCATGTGATATCCGTTTTGGTGTCATGGTAGGGCAGTTCCGCAACGGGCCCCTGACAGAGCAATGTGCAGATGCCGTCCTCCTTGTCCGTCACATACCAGGTATACCTGCCGAAGCTCACCACATCATCAATCTCGGCTGCGGCGATCGCAGCCAGTTCAGCCTCCACCTCCGCGGGGGTCCTGTTCATCTCCGTAGGGACCTTGTGATCCGCGATGCACAGATGCAGAGCAGGACGGACACCACCGTAGTCATTGCCCGCAATATCTCCTTGGGGATCGATCACTCCATCCTCTCTTTTACCGACATAGGTTGCATAGTCTGCATTCACCCCCGGGGACCTGAGCCACCACCACTGGTAATCCATAGCGTCATACCAGTAACCGGTTTTTCGGTATTGTTCCTTCAGGGCATTCGCTTCATCGATGCTGAGCAGATAGATATAGTCGTCCGTATCGCTTCCGCCTTCGGTGCCGTATTCACTGTTGTCCGGCGTGACATTGTGGGTCTCGGCGATCAGCGCCCGCTCCTCCTCCGTGAAGGTGTAGTAGAACTTCTCGTTGAGCCAGGTGCGCAGGGTGGAGTCCTCCCACGCGACGGTGAAAATACCGTATCCTGATCTCCGAAAGGCCTGCTTTATCACAGGCTTTTCACTCAAAAGGGTGTATCCGTCAGCGGTTTTTTCGATCACGATCCACCGGATATCGCCGAACACGACCACATCTCCCACGGATGCCGCCGTCAGCTCCACGGCAGCCTTCGGGGTTTCGTGAGACCTGTCGCTGCAACCGGACAGGAGGAATGCAAGTCCCAGGGCAGCAAGTGCCGAAACAGAAAGCAGCAGTTTTTTCATCATCGCCCTCCTCATTTGGTAAAATTGTACCACATTTCGCGTAGTGCGGGTTTTCCTTTTGCAAACGGGCGCCCGGATCCCGAAAAAAAAGAGGCACAGCTTTCGCTGTGCCTCGGGTAATGCGATATGTGTCAGGATCAGCCGCCGATCTGAGCTGCGACCTCTGCTGCGAAGTCCTCGTTCTTCTTCTCGAGGCCCTCGCCGGTCTCGAAACGAACGAACTTCACGATCTTCAGAGCGGGATCAACGCTCTTCAGATAGCTTTCCACGTTCTGCTTGCCGTCCTCAGCCTTGACGTAAACCTGCTCCATGAGGCAGATCTCCTTGATCTGCTTGGAGATACGGCCGTCTACCAGACCGCTGAAGATCTTGTCAGCGATGTAGGAGCTCTTAGCAGCCATAGCCAGTCCGGACAGTGCTGCCTTTGCAGCGTCGGAAAGGAAGTTGAAGAGGAACTTGTTGTTCTTCTGCTCCTCGTATGCCTTCAGATCCTCCTCGCTGAAGAGACCGTCTGCAAGCGCCTTGTCAAAGAGCTTCTGCAGAATGGGCTTAGGCAGGGAAGCGGGATCGTTCAGAGCGCTGTCGATGGTGATCTCACGGATCTTGTCCATCTCCTCAGCGGTGATGTCTGCTCTGCTCAGGTACTGAGGGTTCATAGCTGCGATCTGCATTGCTACGTTGGTCAGGGCTTCCTTGATCTTGTCATCCTTGGATGCGGTCTCGGCCTGAACCAGAACAGCGATCTTACCGCCGCCGTGTACGTAGGTGGTAACGATGCCGTTGTCAGCGGTCAGCTTCTCGAAACGGCGGATGCTCAGCTTCTCACCGATGGTAGCGATCTGCTCCACCAGCACGTCGTTCAGGGACTTGGAAGCGTCATCGATGTAGCTCTCAGCCAGGAATGCGTCCATATCCTTTGCGTTGGACTTCACTGCCTGCTGTGCAACCTTCTCAACGAAGGCCTGGAACTTCTCGTTCTTTGCAACGAAATCGGTCTCGGAGTTGACCTCGACCACTGCAGCGGTGCTGTCACCGTCCACAGCGACGCGGCAAATGCCCTCTGCTGCAATACGGCTGGCCTTCTTGACTGCCTTTGCAAGGCCGTTCTTTCTCAGATACTCAATGGCCTCGTCCATGTTGCCGTTGCACTCATTCAGTGCCTTTTTACAATCCATCATACCTGCGCCGCTCTTCTCGCGCAGCTCTTTTACCATAGAAGCACTAATCTCTGCCATGTATTTATCCTCCTATACGGATCTGCTTACTCTTCAGCAGCCTTCTCTTCGATATCGGTAGCCTCACCTGCGGGAACCTGCTCTGCAGCGGAGTCGCCCTGGTTTGCCTCGATGACAGCGTCAGCCATCTTGCCGACGATCAGCTTTACGGCGCGGATAGCGTCGTCATTGCCGGGGATGATGTAATCCAGCTCATCGGGATCGCAGTTGGTGTCGCCGATACCGATCAGGGTGATGCCCAGTGCTCTTGCTTCCTGTACGCAGATGCGCTCCTTCTTGGGATCGACAACGAAGATCGCATCGGGGATTCTGGTCATGTTCTTGATACCGCCCAGGTTCTTCTCCAGCTTGTCCCACTCTTTCTTCAGCTGGATGACTTCCTTCTTGGGCAGGACATCGAAGGTGCCGTTCTCGGACATATCTTCGATCTTGTGCAGTCTCTGGATACGGGACTGGATGGTGCGGAAGTTGGTCAGCATGCCGCCGAGCCATCTCTCGTTGACATAGTACATGCCGCAACGCTCAGCCTCGGTCTTAATCGCATCCTGTGCCTGCTTCTTGGTACCGACGAAGAGGATGGTGCCGCCCTGTGCAACGATCTCGGAGACTGCCTTGTAAGCCTCGTCCACCTTCACGACGCTCTTCTGCAGGTCGATGATGTGGATGCCGTTGCGCTCGGTGAAGATGTAGGGAGCCATCTTAGGGTTCCATCTTCTGGTCTGGTGTCCGAAATGCACACCTGCTTCAAGTAACTGCTTCATAGAAATAACGCTCATTTTACTACCTCCATTTGGTTTTGCTTCCGCATCCCGTTCCGAAAGAGGCCGCGTTAAAGCCGCTTCCAGCTCCCCAGACACCCGCAGCTGCGGGACCATCCGGGAATAAGGATACGTGTTTTATAGTCACAACGGCAGTAGTGTAGCATAAAAAGAGCGGAAATGCAAGGAAAAACTTGCACTTCCGCCGTTTTTTGCCATATCCGTTCTATTTTTTCGATGTGGTAAAGAGGATGGCCATCTCTTCCATGGTAGCGCCGTAGGGA
>JAILAF010000110.1 GCA_024681775.1 Lachnospiraceae bacterium | reverse complement strand
CGCCTGAGGCGGCTGCGGCGCCTTGCTCCCGCAGGAGCAAAGAAGCACCGCCGCAGTCAGAATGCTTATCAACCTAAATACCTTTTTTTTCCTCATTTTGTTGCCTTTTTCAACATTCCTCGAAGCTTTTTCTTTTCCCCGCATACAGGCGCCTTTTTTCGGAAGCCTTTATAGAACAACAGGAGGGCGAAAGATCTCTTCCGCCCTCAGCTTTTCCTGACAGATGCACCGCCGCAGGACTTTGCTTTTTCCTTGCGGGGAGTTTTTTATCCCTTCACGGCACCGCCGGTGACTCCCTCCACATAGTATCTCTGGAGGCACATGAAGAGGATGGTGATGGGGATGGCTACCAGCACGCCGCCGGCGCAGAACCTGGTAAAGTAGCCCTGATAGTCGCCGGTGTTCATCCAGCGGTACATAGCCACGGCCACGTTGTAGCTGGCGTCATGGCCGAAGGCCACGTAGGAGGCAAACACGTAATCACACCAGGGACCCATGAAGGCCACCAGAGCCGCATAGATGATGATGGGCTTGGACATGGGGATGGTCATGGTGAGGAACACCCGCGCCCGGGAAGCGCCGTCGATGCGGGCCGCCTCGTCCAGAGCCTTGGGGATGGTGTCGAAATATCCCTTGCACACGTAGTATCCCATGCCGGAGCTGGCTACCCCCACCAGGATCAGTCCGGGGATGGCGCCGGCCTGGGTCAGACCGATCTGCTTCAACAGGAAGTACAGGCAGATCATGGTGAGGAACCCGGGGAACATGCCCAGGATCAGCCAGAAGCGCATCAGGAAGGTACGGCCCTTAAAGCGCATCCGGGACAGGGCGTAACTCACGCACAGGACGATGATGGTCTGCAGGATGGAGACGCAGAAGGCGATGATCAGGGTGTTCAGATACCAGCGCAGGTAGTTGGTCCCGCCGTCCAGACAGAATTTGTAGCTGTCCAGAGAGAAGGTCTTGGGGATGAGATAGTCCACCATACCGCCGTACTCCACCTCCGCCTTATAGGACCGGAAGCTGTTGAGCACCACCCCCACAAAGGGGAAAAGCCAGATCAGACTGATCACGATCAGCAGCACATAGGAGAAGAAATTTCCTATGGCTCTTTTTTGCTTCATGGAAGTTTCTTTTGCCATTATTGGAAGCCCTCCTCATCTTTGACTGACGGCAGCATCTGGTATACCACCAGAGAGATCAGCGCCGTGACCAGGAACACCATGATACCGATGACGGATGCCATCTTGTAGTTGGTATCGTTGATGGTCAGTTTGTAGAGCCAGGTGACCAGAAGGTCTGTTTTTCCCGCGCCGCCGGCCATGGATCCGGACTTGGGGCCGCCGCCGCTTAAAAGGAAGATGACGTTAAAGTTGTTCAGGTTCCCGGTGAACTGGGTCAGCAGGAACGGACCGGTGACAAAGAGCATGTAGGGAAGGGTGATGCTCTTAAACATCTGCCAGGGGCTGGCGCCGTCGATGCGTGCGCTCTCGTAGAGGTCCTCGGGGATGTTCATCAAAAGGCCGGTGGCGATGAGCATCAGGTACGGGATGCCGATCCAGATGTTGATGACGATGATCATCACCTTGGCCAGCACCGGATTGGTCCAGAAGGGAATGGCCGTGTCGATCCAGCCCAGGCGGAGCAGTGTTCCGTTGATGAGGCCGTCCGGGGCAAAGAGCTTCGCCACATACAGGAGGGAAACGAACTGCGGAACGGCGATGGTCATGACCAGGATGGTCCGCCACAGCTTCTTGAACCGGATCCCCTTCTTGTTGATGAGCATGGCCACCGCGATCCCCAGGAAGTAGTCGATGAAGGTGGCAAAAAATGCCCAGACCAGCGTCCAGAGGAGCACTGCCATAAAGGTGGATCCGAAGCCGCCGGAGGAGAGGCTGAAGAGGTTTTTGAAGTTTTCCAGTCCCACCCAGGTAAAGAGCTTGCTGGGGGCCTGATGGGTGGCGTCGTAGTTGGTGAAGCCGACGCAGATCATGAAGATGATGGGCAGGACGGTGAAGACGAAGATCCCCACGATGGGCAGTGCCAGGAGGGTCTTGTCGAAATTCCCGTCAAAGAGGGAGCGCCAGTCGGCCTTGTTCCCTGGGAGCTTTTTGCCCGCCTTCAGGATGGCTTCTTCTTTTTCATTCTCCCGGATGTTCAGGTACCACATGGCGATGAGGGCGATGACTGCCATGATCGCCAGAAGGCCAAACAGCAGGATGAGGAAGCTGTGATCCCCGTAGACCGTCTTGCGCCCCACCTTGGAGGTCTCCACGGTTCCCAACGTCCCCAGTTTGGAGAGATAGGGCGTCCAGCTAAAGCCAAAGATGAACCACAGCAGTCCCCCTTCCACTGCCAGATACATCAGTCCTCTCAGGAACTGCCCCCGCATGATGGGCCCGAAGCCCATGATCAGATAGGAGACCTTGGTCTTCCAGTCTCCCTTTACAAAGGTGGTCCCGATTGCCTTGAACCCCTCCGCCACGCTGTCAAAAAAAACGTTCAGCGGGCTTTTCTTTTTCCCAGCACCTGTTTCGCCAGCCATGCCCTTCCTCCTTCAGCTGCAAAGCATCAGATTTACGTACCTGTCTGTATCCCCCGGGGAAAAATACCCCTGAATGGATTTTATCACAACATTTTCGTGATTTCTATCGAATTATGCGATAAATTCAGATATTGTTCGCGCAATTTACCGCACCGGATCCATATTTCCCGAAAGAAAATCCGGCAGAAGGGTTCTCCTGCCGGATTATTCATTTCGTCAGATCATTCGCCTTTCGGCTGCCGGATTACTTGTAGGAGACAAGGTCGTCCTGGTAAGCCTGCAGAGCTGCCTCGAGGTCAGCATCGGAAGCGGTCTGGAATGCATCGCGGACATCTCCGGAGAGTGCCTCTGCGCGGCTCCAGTAGTCGCCGGGGTAGTTGCCCTGAGGGATGGTGTATGCGAACTGCTCAGACAGAGCTGCAAGAGCCTCGTTGGCCTGGACAGCGTCGGAAGCCTGTGCGTTCAGGTTGGAAGGACCCCAGCCCACTGCCTCGAAACGAGCCAGCTGAACCTCTTCGCTGGTGAGGTACATCGCCAGAGCATCGCAGACAGCCAGCTTGTTCTCATCTTCCTGAGGCTTCACACCCAGGAGCTTGCAGCCGTTGAAGCCTGCCATCTGGTAGGTGTTGCCGTCAGAGCCGGTGAAGGTGGGCAGCTTTGCGCAAGCGTAGTTGTCGCCCAGGAAATCCTGAACAGTGCCTGCATCCCAGGTTCCGTCCACGATGGCTGCGTAGTTGACTGCGTCACCTGCGCCGGAGCCGTGCTGGAAGGAAGTGGAGGAAGCGAGCTCGATCATCTCCTTCAGAGCCACCAGGCCCTTGTCGGAAGCATAATCGGTGTTGCATCCGGTGACGTTGCCGTCGTTGTCGTAATCATAGGTCAGGGTGCATCCGGTTCCGAAGAAGAATGCCACCTGGTACCAACCGGTGAGATCCATGTAGAAGTTCTTGCCGGCTGCTTCGCAATCAGCGATGATGCCTTCCAGAGTGGAGGGATCGGAGATCACGGACTTGTCATAGTACAGGAAGTAGCCGTTATCAGCGGTCATGGGGTAAGCATACAGGGTGTCACCCACGGTAGCTGCCACGACTGCGCCGCCGCTGTTCTGGGACTTGACTGCGTCCACATTCTCGGGAGCGACATCGATGAGAGCGCCTGCGGAAACCAGTCTGGCCAGCTGATCCTGAGCGAAGCCGTAGACATCCGCACCAGCGGTGACATCGGTGATCATGTTGCCGGCTGCATCGCCCTCACCGACTGCTTCCACCAGGAAGGTGTAGCCGGAGAACTCGGGGTGAGCTGCCTGGAAGTTTGCGATCTGTGCATTGGTGAAGTCCACCACATTGTCAGCCACCCAGACCTTGATCTCGCCGCTTCCGAAATCAGCGGTGTCATCAGCGGGTGCTGCAGCGGGCTCTGCTGCCGGCTCTGCTGCCGGCTCAGCTGCAGGTTCTGCAGCGGGCTCTGCTGCGGGTGCAGCGGGCTCGGTGGTTGCGGGAGCGGTGGTTCCTGCATCGCTTCCGCCGCAGGCAGTGAGGCTTGCAACCATCGCTGCTGCGAGAAGAACGGAAATCACTTTCTTCTTCATAATATTTTCCTCCTTTTTCTGCGGGTCTGTCCCGCAGCCTGTGGGGCGTGCACCGGATCGGTATCCTTTCGTGCCGCCTCGTGAATATGTTATCCGGAGAGGTCTTTGGATCCCCCGGGGATAACCGGCTTTCTTGCGCACTTGCGCAACCGATTGTCTGAATGTAGTATACTGACTTCCCTCTCACATTTCAATAGGGCATTCATCACAAAACGGAAACCGTTTTTTTGTGCACATTGCACAAACCAAAAGGTAAACTTTGGTTATTTTGTACTCTCCTTCAGGGAAATCTCATAATCCAGCATGGTGAGACGTTTGGGCTTTCGGCCCTCGATCTCGTCCAGCAGCACCTGGCAGGCCTTCCGGCCAATCTCCATGGTGTCGAACTTCAGAGAGGTGATGGTAATGGGGTAATTGTCCAGCATCCGGCTGTGGTGGCAGGATGCGATGCGGATCTGCTCCGGGATCTTCACGCCGCGCTCCCCCAGGTGCCGCACCACGCCGTCGCAGATAAAGTCGTCCTGGCAAAGGATGCAGTCCACCTTTTTGCGCAGGATCTCGTCCACCGCCGATGCGATCTGGGCAGTGTTTTGCAGGGTCTTGTAGATGATCTCCTCATCCGGCTTTCTGCGGTATGCCTCGTAGGCCTGGCGATATCCCATGTAGCGGTCCAGATTCACCATCTGGTCCATGGAGCCCCCCAGATAGGCGATGCGGTCCAGCCCGCGGCCAAAGAGGATGGTCACCAGCTCCCGGCAGGCGCCGGCATTATCATGGTCCACCTGCAGCACCTTGGGATCATAGCATCTGCCCACGGTGACAAAGGGCATCCGGGCTTCCTTCAGGTATGCGACGAAGGGATCGTTTTCATAGGTGCGGGTGAGAATGATGCCGTCCACCTTCCGGTTCCCCACCATGCGCTCCAAAGGGTGCAGGTTGGACCAGTCGGTGGTCACCACCAGCAGGTCGTAGTCATTGCTTTGCGCAACTTCCTCCGCGCCGTGCATACAGGTATGGAAAAAAGGCATGTCCACCAGGTCCTTGACCTCGGGCATGACGATGGCGAGATTGAAGGTGCGGGACTGGGCCAGGGATTTGGCCGCCGCATTGGGATGGAACTGATTGTCATTGATAAAGGCGAGAACGCGCTGACGGGTGGCTTCTCCGATCCGGCCTTTGCCGGAAATGGCACGGGAAACCGTGCTGGCGGATACACCAAGCTCCCGCGCAACATCGTGGATCGTCATGATTTCTTTGGATTCGCCGGGATGATTCCCCTTGGAAGTCTGTGCCATCTTCTCCGCTCTCCCCCGAAGACTCGTGTATCAGATCACGCAAACATGCATGAATACGGTATTTTTCGTGAGTTGCACATTATTTGCGCACTGCGCAATCGATTGCTCTATGGGGAGTGTATCACCGGGAGAAGAAGATGTCAACTCGGGGGATTTTGCCCAGTGAGTACCAGGCAAAGAAAAAGGCGGGCAATCCTCACTCTTCGATCTCGTGCAGCAGTTCTTTCAAGCCTTGCAGGTCAATGGTGCACTTTCCGTCGTAGATTCCTATGGGGATGGGGGTATCAAAGTCATATTGCATGATATCCGTCTCTTCGCCGAAGAGGTAGACCGTCACCTTCTCCTTCATGGGGTCCAGGATCCAGTACTCCCTGACTCCGGCGGCTTCGTATTTCACAAGCTTCCGGACCAGATCGTGCCGCCTGTTTGAAGGAGACAGGACCTCCAGCACAAAGTCCGGCGCGCCGAAATACTGGCGCCTTCGCAGGCGATTACGCTCGCACAGGATGATGAGATCGGGCTCCACCATCGTCCGGTCATCCTCATCCAGCTGCACGCCAAAGGGAGCTATCATCGGCAGGCAATTCCCGCCGTTTCGATTGATGAAATCCCGGACCTGGTAATAGACTTCGCCTGCAGCCAGCTGATGATCTGCCGAGGGGTTCGCCATCAGGTAAAAGACACCGTCGATGAGCTCCGCACGGATATCCTCCGGCAGGGCGAAATAATCTTCAATCGTGTAGGTGCCCTGCCTGTCAAAGATCACTTTCGGATGCGCGGGGTCTTCCCGAACCGCCCCGACAGAACTCGCTTCATAGGGATAGCGATCCTCTGCAAGAACACCGGCCAGGGCGATCAGAGTGGCCCGTCTCGGATTTGCGGTGGTACCGGAAAAGATCTTCTGGATCGTCGGAGCCGGCACGCCGGAGAGCTTTTCCAGATCCTTCAGGGAAAGCTTCAGTTCGTCTTTTCTGCGTTGCATGTCTTCGATGGCCATTACCGTTTTCATACCGCAACCACTCCTTTCTGTATAAAAAAAGATACCGTAATGATAGTTGTATGTCAATACGGTATCCTTATGGTATCGTTTCATTTGCAGAAATGACTGTTTGATATTTTGTTTAAATGTCTGATCCGTAATGTCTGATCTATTCGATTTTCAGAAGATACAGGGTATCCCCCTCCACACGGAAGGTGACGTTTCGGCCGGCGTAGGAGAGGCCGTAGATGCGGGCGGGATCGTCGTGGTAGGCCGGGCGGGGGTCCTGGGCGAGGAGCTGGAGAAGGGCGTCGATCTGAGCGGGGGACCAGGAGACAGGGAAGGGGGTGGCTCCCGTGGGGGCAGTCCCCGTGGGAGTGGGGGACGGTTCCACTCTCGTCAGTTTAAAGCCGACTTCAGTTTCCACTCCCGAGGTTTGGGATGTATCCTCTGCCGATTCCAAGGATTCCGGTGCGCCCGTTCCTTCGCCCTCGGATACGACCACGCGGAGGCGGTGGGAGGCATGCTCGCCGGCGAAGCCGCTACGGGCGTCGGGGTGGGATTCCACGTAGGGGAGGTAGGGCTTGATATCGTAGATCTTTGTTCCGCTTCGCATATCGATGCCGGAGACGACGAGGACGGGGCCACGGGGATCGTCCAATCGGACGGCCTCTAATTTCACGCAGGAGAGGCCCAGGGGGTTCGGGCGGAAGGGGGATCGGGTGGCGAAGACGCCCATGTATTCATTCCCGCCCAGGCGGGGCGGACGGACTAAGGGGCGGAATTGCACACCCCTTCCATCCGCATCTCTATTTGGTGTCTCCCTCTCCGTACCTTTAGAACTGCGTTCTTCCAATCCTGCCGTTTCTGCCGCTTCAGGTTCATCCTTACTGCCTGTTGCCGACATCCTTCCTGTCTTCAGCTTCGTTTCAATCCCTTGTGTCTTTTCGGGTATTGACTTATGAACCTGTGCTTCCGACTCGGCTGCGGAACGCCCATCATGGCCGGACAGGCTCTGCTTCTCATCCTTATTTTGGTTTTCGAATCCCCACACCAGCCACAGGTAATCAAACCCTTCGATCCCCTGCAGGGCACGGGGGTCACGGAAGGCTTCCTCAAAAACAATCTCCCCGCGAAGGCGGTCCGCCAGCATGCTCTGGCGGGGAAGACCGAACTTCTCGGGGAGGTCTGTATAAATTGTTGCGATGTGCGTAATATGCATTTATCCGTTATGATTTGTGCAGTTTTTTCCTTGCAGGTTTTTCCTGCTAACTTTTCCTTACAGGCATTTTCTTGCAGGCTTTTCCCTTACAGACTTTTCTCTGCGTCCTGTGATATCCCCAGAGGGTTGCGGCTCCGCTCGTCACCTGTGCCAAAGAAAGCGCCAATACAACTGACCGGTTGCTATACTGCCTTCACCCTACTCGGAATATGTGTACGTGGGCACGATCTCCTTGATCAGGGGCCGGATGTCCTCGCACTCGGCGACGGCGGCTTTTTCCAGGCGGTCCAGTTGCTCCCGGAACACGTCCTCATCGAACTTGATGGGCTCTGCGATGTTGATCTGGCTGTTTTTCGTGGCACCCAGGTTCTCTTCGTTGGTCATCAGCTCCTCGTACATCTTTTCACCCGGGCGCAGGCCGGTGAAGACGATGGGGATGTCCTCTCCCACCCGGTAGCCGGAGAGCTTGATGAGATTTTCCGCCAGATCCACGATCTTCATAGGCTTGCCCATGTCCAGGACAAAGATCTCACCGCCCGCCGCATAGGCTCCCGCCTGAAGCACCAGGGACACAGCCTCGGGGATGGACATAAAGTAGCGCACCACCTCCGGATCCGTCACGGTGACGGGGCCGCCCTCGGCGATCTGCTTTTTAAACAACGGGATCACGCTGCCGTTGCTGCCCAGGACATTGCCGAAGCGCACCGCCACGAAGTTCGTTTTGCCCGCGCCGTTTAACATCTGGATCACCATCTCGCAGATGCGCTTGGAAGCGCCCATGACATTGGTGGGGTTTACCGCCTTGTCGGTGGAAATAAGGACGAAACGCTTCACGCCGCAGTGCATGGCGGCCTGGGCGGTCTTGTAGGTACCGAAGACGTTGTTCTTGATGGCCTCGTTGGGGCTCTCCTCCATGAGGGGCACATGCTTATGAGCCGCCGCATGGTAGACGATCTCGGGCTTGTAGGTTTTGAAGATGGACTCCATCCGCGCCGTATTTCGCACGGAGGCGATGAGCACCTCCAGATCCAGGGCCGGATACTTGCGAAGGAGCTCCTGCTGCACCTCGTAGGTGGTGTTTTCGTAGATGTCCACCATGATGAGCTGCTTCGGCTGATGGGAGGCGATCTGACGGCAGAGCTCGCTGCCGATGGAGCCGCCCGCGCCGGTGACCAGGACCACCTTTCCGGAGAGAAGCCCCAGCACCTCATCCGTGTCGATCTTTACCGGCTCCCGCCCCAGCAGGTCCTCGATGTCCACTTCCTTTAACTTCGCCACGGACACATCGCCGCGGATGAGCTGGTACATGCCGGGCAGGGTCCGAAGCTTGCATCCCGTCTCCTTGCAGATATCCAGGATCTCCTTGCGGGCCTGAACGCCGGCACTGGGAATGGCGAAGATGATCTCGTCGATCTCGTACTGCTCCGCCGCCTCGGGGATGTCGTTGCGGTCGCCCACGATGGGCACGCCCCGCATCTTTTTGCCATGGCAGCCCGGGTTGTCGTCAATGAGGCACCTGGCCTTCATGTTCAGGTACCGGCTCTGCTCGATCTCCTTTAGGATGATATCGCCGGCGGCACCTGCGCCGAAGACCATCACATTCGTCCGCTCTCCCGGCTCCCGGCGCATGGCCCCCATGCGCTTGGCATTGATGACCCGCAGGAAGCGGTAGCTGAAGCGCACGCCGCAGGTCAATACCGTGATGAGGACAAAGTAGGACAGGGCGTAGCTTCTGGGAAGCCGCCACTTCGTGAGAAAGGTGGAGAGGTAAAAGAGGATGGACACCACCGCGGAGCTCCCCACGGTCTTTACCAGCTCATTGGCGCTGGCGTAGCGCCAGACGCTGTTGTAGAGTCCCCCGATCCAGAAGCAAAGAAGAGTCAGGGGGATGATGAGGAAGACATTCTTCTGATAATTCGCCCAGAACTCGGGGTAGTTCAGCGTCAGGTCGGAAAAGTTAAAGTCAAAGCGCCAAAAAAGGGCAAAGAAGGACGCAAAAAGGGAGGTCATGAAATCCATCATGACCAGGGCCACGATCCGCACTGCGGGGATCTTTAAGAATTCGGTTTCGGGTTTGGAGGTTGGTTTCTTCATAATCCGTATTATTTTAGCACAGGAAGGGGAGCGAGGAAAGGGGGGAAAAGTGCAAAGCACAGCATCTATTCATCGCAAAACCACCGCGGATATGGTAAAATGCAAGCATGAATGCGAAAAAGAAGCTGACAATCAGACAGGTCCTCACCTGGGGGATGGCTGCGGTACTGGCGGGAGCCTGCGCATTTTCCACGGTAAAGCTCCTGATCCTGGGGTTAAATGTGGACGAGGAGTACGCCGTCACCATGGGATGGCGCATCGCAGGCGGGGAGCATATGTTCACCGAGCTCTGGGAGCCGCATCAGACCTCTGCTTTCGTGTGCGCAGCGCTGATCCGGCTGCATACGGCGATGGCGGGGAGCATGAACGGGATGGTGCTGTTCCTTCGCTGTTGCGGGATGTTCATCGGAATGGCGGTGAGCGTCTATGTATGGCGGACCATGCGGCGGTTTTCGGACGAGGCTACGGGGGTTTTGTGCGGACTCATCGCCTTTGCGGCGCTGCCGAAGATGACCCTGATCCCGGAGTTTTCCAACCTGCTGTACTGGGGAAGCCTGTGCTGCATCATGTCGCTGCTGCAGTATCAGATCCGGCTAAAACACAATGCTGCGGGATTTTGCGTCGTCATCGCGGCGTGCTTTATGTGCGTCTGCGTGCTGGCCTATCCCAGCAGCCTCATCGCCTTCGTCTGCATTCTTTTTTGTCTGCACCGCCTGTACGGAAGGGATCAGAAGTACTCCGTCCCGATCTTCATCACCACCTGCATCATCAT
>JAILAF010000104.1 GCA_024681775.1 Lachnospiraceae bacterium | reverse complement strand
TCCTTCATGTGCTTTGCCATGTAGTCGGTGTTGGCCTTCACCGCTTTTTCGTCGACGGTGGTGTCATAATAATCGTAACTGTTCCAGCCTCTGGGGGCCCGGAGCGCAAAGGTGTTTTTGTCCATGGAAACCTCCTTTTTTGAGATCGTTTGAAACCATTTTAAACTACGGGTTGAATTGTAGCAAGGCGGCAATTATGGTATGATGAACTTGCTGACAGCTAGGTATGTTTACTTCGGCGCCGGTGGTCGCGGGTTCAAATCCCGTCGGATCCGTAGGGTCCGTAACTCAGCGGAAGAGTGCCGGCTTAGGTGAATAATGTACCGATATCGTCAGTGATCACGGCAGCAGCTAGCCGGGCTTACTTTCTCAGCGCTTGGGGCGTATAGAGTCCGGCGATTTCGCTGCCATTTTGTTTTTTCGGGGAGGGGGGATCAGCATGAAAAAAGTATACAAAGACCATCTGATGAACAAACGGATCTTCGTGAGTTTCGGTGCCGTTTCCGCGCATCCCTACGAGATCTGTTATTTGCTTGCAAATACCTACGCTATCAAGATCACCCGTGGCGCGGAGCTGGTGACTGAAGAGATCCTGAAGGAGGCTGCAGATCTCCTGGGAGAGGCTGTTCCCGAGCCTTTTTACCGCGGCTTCCCCGAGAGCGTTCAGGCCATGGACAGCTTTCTGCTCTTCGTGGATCAGATCTGTCATTATCAGCGAACCTACGTGGAGGGAGATTTTTCCGAGCCCGGTCATTCCATCTTCGAGACGGAGGAGGATGTGGTGCGGACCGTCTTCCGGGAAGGGTACACGATCAAGGAGTTTTCCGTGGTGACAGAGGGGGAGGCCATCGACCTTCTGGCAAAGGACGTGGCGGATCTGCTGACTGCCACCAGACCTTTGAGCTTTCACCAGTATGCGCTGGTGAGCGGCTTCCTTAGGGATTATGATTTCAAAGTGGAGCGTATCGCATCGAAAAATACCTGTGCGAAGCTCCTGCTGGACAGCCGGAATCTGAGCCTCACCCGGTTCCTGCAGATGTCCGATGTGATCAAGCTGGTGGATGAGATGAACTATCGGATCTACGGCAATGATAACATCAAAAAGCTGAACCTGAATAACCATGACCGCGTGTTCCTGACTGCGGTCATTGACCGACTGGCAGAGGCGGGACGCATCGACCTCACCAACTGCTATGAGAAAAAGAAGATCTGGAACGGCCTCCTTCACCATATCCATTACAAGGCAAAATGTGAAGCGGGGGAGGAGTTTGTGACCGCCATGCGGGGAAAGGAAAACCATTCCGTCTACTCCGCCGTGGAAGCGGATCTTGCCCGTGGCGATGTGAAGGCCGCAGTGGATCATCTGAAGGAAGGCAAGGGCGCCGGAGCACTGCTCCGCAGACTGGATTACCTGCTGAGCCGGTGCGAGAGCCTGGAGGACATGTCCTATGTGCTGGATCATATCGAATCCGACAATGTGATCATGCTGATCCAGCTGATGCAGAAATATGATGCGCAAAATCAAAGCGGCGGTCCCCGAACCTTCAAGTTCACGAAGTATGAAAAACTCCGTGCCCACGAAGAGACCTGTGATGAGGTAAAGCGGCGCAAATCCGCTATTTCTGAAGGACAGGGCAAGATGATCGCTAAGCGGATCCGGGAGAATCTGGAGCGGACTCTGAAGAACCGTCTGGGGAAGGTTTATATCGATCCCGAGATGCGGCGTTATGCGCTTCCACTGCAGGAAACCACTGCTCAGGAGGGCTTTGGCGTCCTCCCCAAGGGAACCCGTATTCCCATCCCCGAGGGGAAGGTCCTGCGGGGCTTTACCTACTGGGAGAGGGTGAATGATATCGATCTGTCCTGCTTTCTTCTTAACGAGAGCGGAGAGCAGCTGGAGTTTTCCTGGCGCACCCACGCGTTCAACTCCCAGAAGGAGATCACATACTCCGGGGATGAGACCAGCGGCTATGACGGCGGCTCCGAGTATTTTGACGTGAATCTGGAGAAGGTAAAGGAAAGATATCCCGAGTATCGTTACATGGTCTTCTGTGACAATGTGTTTTCCGGGACTCCCTTTAACCGGTGCTTCTGTAAGGCGGGTTTCATGATCCGGGACAAGAAAACTTCCGGTAAAGTCTATGAGCCCAAGACGGTGCAGTCCTCCTTCCTTGTGGACTGTGACAGCACCTTTGCCTACCTCTTCGGCATTGATTTTCAGACCCGGGAGTTTGTCTGGCTGAACATCGCCAGAGACAGCCAGCTCACCGTCGCGGGAATGTCGAGTATGGAATTCCTTCTGACCTATCTGCGCAGCGCCCTGGTCTTCAACCTGGAGGACTTCTTCCGGCTGATGGCCACCGAGAATGTGGAGACGGTGGAAGAGGCGGATGTGGTGGTGACCAATAAGGAACTGGAGGTGCCTGAGGGCAAGGAACTGATCCGGGAGTACGATACGGCGAGGATTCTGGCGCTGATGAATCTGCGTGGGAAGGATCCGGGGACGGCTCGGAAAGCAGAGCAGTGATGACAGCATCATATGGTAGTGAGTACAGCCCCGGCAGGAAACTGTCGGGGCTTAATTTATCGCCTGTAAATTTTCATGGAAAAATCACAGAAAAACAGTAGACAAGAATTCCGGAAGTGGTTTATAATTCAACAATGTAAGCACTTACATAAAACAGGCTTCCGGGGCGGCTTATTTCTGAAAGACGCGCCGGATGCGTAAGATCGAAAGAGAGGCGGATCATGGAACTCAGAACAGCATCATCACCCAAGGACATGAAGTATTACACCACGGACAGACTTCGCGAGGAGTTTCTTATCGATGACCTTTTTCAGCCCGGCGAGATCAAGCTGGTCTACAGTCACATCGACCGTATCATCACCGGATCCGCTACCCCCGTTTCTCCGCTGACCCTGACGGCAGGCGATGAGCTCAGGGCGGAGTACTTCTGCCAGCGCAGAGAGCTGGGACTCATCAACATCGGCGGTGTAGGCACTGTCACCGTTGACGGAAAAGCATTCAAGGTAGGCCATAAGGACGGCATGTACATCGGTATGGGCAGCAGGGAGATCGTCTTTGAGAGCGATGATGCGTCCAGCCCAGCGAAATTCTACCTGAATTCCGCACCGGCGCACCGCACCTGTCCCACCGTTCTCATCAAGCTGGAGGGTACGCCTTCCGAGGATGTGGTCATCGTAAAACCGGAGAACAAAAAGGAACTGGGCACGCTGGAGGATGCAAACCATCGCGTCATCAATAAATACATTCTTCCCGGCCAGGTGGAGAGCTGCCAGCTGGAGATGGGCATGACCGCTCTGTGCCCCGGCAGTGTCTGGAATACCATGCCCTGCCACACCCACGACCGCCGCATGGAAGTCTATCTGTACTTTGACATTCCCGAGGATGCCTTCGTCATGCATTTCATGGGAGAGCCTCAGGAGACCCGCCACATCGTTATGAGAAACGAACAGGCTGTCATCTCCCCCAGCTGGTCCATCCATTCCGGCTGCGGTTCCAGAGCCTACACCTTCATCTGGGGCATGGTGGGAGAGAATCAGGACTTTGACGATATGGACGATGTCCGCAATCAGGATTTGAAATAACAATAGAAAACAATAAACAACAGAAAACAATAAACAACAGAAAACAGGAGGTACTTTTATGGCAGGTATGATCGACAAATTTCGGCTGGACGGCAAGGTAGCATGGATCACCGGCGCTTCCTACGGACTGGGACTGGCATATGCCACCGCCTACGCAGAGGTCGGCGCAACCATCGTTTTCAACGACATCAACCAGGAGCTGGTGGATCGCGGCATGGCCGAGTATCAGAAGCTGGGCATCGAAGCCTACGGCGCTGTCTGTGATGTGACCAAAGAGGATCAGGTACAGAAGTTTGTAGCGGATGTAAAGGCAAAATACGGCCCCATCGACATCCTGGTAAACAATGCCGGCATCATCAAGCGTATCCCCATGCACGAGATGGCGGTGGATCAGTGGAACCAGGTCATCAATGTGGACCTCACCGGTCCCTTCATCTGCGCCAAGGCAGTGCTGCCCGACATGATGGAGAAGGGCTCGGGCAAGATCATCAACGCCTGCTCCATGATGAGTGAGTTCGGCCGTGAGACCGTTTCCGCTTATGCGGCTGCAAAGGGCGGCCTGAAGATGCTCACCAGAAATATCTGCTCCGAGTACGGCCAGTACAATATCCAGTGCAACGCCATCGGACCCGGCTACATTGCAACGCCCCAGACCGCGCCTCTTCGTGAGAAGCAGCCGGACGGCTCCATGCATCCCTTCGACCGGTTCATCCGTTCCAAGACCCCCGCACAGCGCTGGGGCAAGACGGAGGACCTGATGGGACTTGCGATCTTCCTGGCATCCCCCGCATCCGATTTCATCAACGGTCAGGTGGTCTATATCGACGGCGGTATCTCCGCTTACATCGGCCAGGATCCCGGCAATCTGGATCCCAGCAAGTTTGCTGCCGAGGAAGAGGATGACACCATCAAGGTAAATGACTGAGAGGTGTAATATGAAAATTGCAGTGGTCAATGAAAACAGCCAGGCGGCCAAGAACGAGCTCATCGTAAGCTGCCTGAAAAAAGCAGCGGAGCCCAAGGGTCATACCGTGGTCAATTACGGCATGTACGGCGCCGAGGATCCCAATCCTCTCACTTACGTGCAGTGCGGGATCCTGGCAGCAGTATTGCTGAATTCCGGTGCGGCGGACTTTGTCGTCACGGGCTGCGGAACGGGAGAGGGAGCCATGCTGGCCTGCAACGCCTTCCCCGGGGTACTGTGCGGACACATCGAGAGCCCGCTGGATGCCTATCTGTTCACCCAGGTCAACGACGGCAACTGTGTGGCGATCCCCTTCGCCGAGAACTTCGGCTGGGGCGGTGAGCTGAACCTGGAATACATTTTTGAAAAGCTTTTCTGTGCGCCCGGCGGTGGGGGATATCCCCCGGAGAGAGTCGTTCCGGAGCAGCGCAATAAGAAGATCCTGGATGAGGTGAAGAAGATCACCCACACTGACCTTGTCACCATTCTGAAGGGACTGGACCGGGAGCTGGTGAAGGGTGCCCTGTCGGGAGCGCATTTTCTTGAGCTGTTTAACGCTGACTGCAAGGATGAGAAGATCGCAGCCGCAGTCCGGGAAGTGCTGCAGTAGTTGTAATCATTGGGAGCAGAAGCTCCCGGAAAGAGGATAGAAATGGATTTGAATTTGAGAGACAGCAAAGATTGTAAGTTTGACGCCGTATCCCTGGGAGAGATCATGCTCCGTCTGGATCCCGGCGAGGGCCGGATCCGCACCGCCAGAAGCTTCCGCGCATGGGAAGG
>JAILAF010000087.1 GCA_024681775.1 Lachnospiraceae bacterium | reverse complement strand
CAGGATTCTCTTCTTTCAGAAAGGCGATCCCCACATCCGAGGACGCACCGGTAATGAGAATGTTTTTACTCAAAATCTCCCCTCCTACTGCGTAAAGCCTGCAGAATAACTGCCCCTGAGGACGGTTTTTCCGTCCTGATTGATGCCGCGGACCTTGACCACGACCCGGCCCACACTTTCATTCAGCTCTTCCACGGTTCCCGTCAGAGTGACCCGGTCTCCCACATACACGGGGGCGGCGAATTTACTCGTCACCTGCTGCAAAAGGCAGTATTTTCCCGGCAGATACACCCCTGCCAGGGCAGAGATCATCGAAGCGGAAAGCATGCCGTAGGATACTTTCCCGGGATGCCCCATCTCCTTTGCAAAGGCATCATCCGTATGAAGCGGGTTATCGTCCCCCGTCAGCTGCAGAAATGCTGCCAGTTTTTCCTCCGTGACCTCATAGACCAGGCGTTCCTGCTGTCCGAGCTCCAGATCCTGAAAATGATAAGTATTCACTGCATCCCCCAAGCGTGCCTGCGAAGCGAGCTCCATAGGTTCCAAACAGAAAGGTTCCAAACAGACATCGTCATTCGTGCGCAGGCTTTTTTCAGGCACTATATATAATAGAAGAAACTCATCCGACTCTCTGCAGGATCAGATCCACCATCTCTCCCACATTTTGGAAGGAGTTCACCTCTCCCATGTTGAATTTGATGGAAAACTGCTTCTCCACCGCTACCACCAGATTGATGTGCTCCAGAGAGTCCCAGTCCTCGATGTCATCAGCGGTGGTGCTGTCGCTTACCACGATATCCTCGTCGTCAAACACCTGACGGAACACCTGATTTAACTGCTCATACACTTCTTCGCGAGTCATTCTTTTCTCTCCTTATGGGTCAGATTGTAAATATGTACACATAATTACACGATTGCAATGACCGTATTTTTCTTTTGATATGCATCATCGATCAAAAACTGCCAGGTCCGGTTGCCCTCCTCGTCCTCCGAAAGCAGGGTAAATCCCATGTCCCCGTAGAAATCCCGGACCATTTTGTTTTTTGCCGTGGGATAATAATACCCCCGGATCTCTGTCAGCGATTCCTGCCTGCACCGTTCCACCAGCGCGTCCATCATGGCGTATTCCATGTCCCGCTTCAGGACGCGGCAGCTCATGAGCCACAGATCCATATGGCAGATCCCACTCTCCTTCCTGCCGATCAGGATGGAAACCACGCCATTGTCGCCGAACCGGTCCTCCAGCTTCCCATAAAAGGTCAGATAAACCGGGTCTTCCGCCACCCTGGCGATGTCCGCCGGGGTGTAGCGTTTGGTGGTCAGGTTGAATTGGTTGGATTTGTTGGTCAGCTGCGCGATCCGGTCCAGATACACCGGCTCAAACGGCCTGATCACCGCTTTCATTTCCAGGGAAAGCAGGTATTCTCTGTAATCGCTGAAGGAGGACTTCAGCTGCTCCCGCTGCGCGTTTTCCTTATACATCTCGCTGCGGCGCCTGTCATCCTCCGAAAGGACCGTCACCTCAAAATACCCCGCGCGATCGATGCTTTGGATGTAATGGTGAGCCTCCTCCATGGCAGGAGTGGCCACACCGGGATAGGCACTCTTGATGATATGCCGTTCCGCAGGGTTGTCGTCCACGAAAACCAGACTCTCCGGCAGAAGGTTTAAACTCTGCGCGATCTGCGTAAAGTTCCGGTCCTTGGGGTCCCAATTGGCCTTCACGCAGACAAAATCCTCGGGATGCAGGACACTGTCGGGGTGCCGCAGGCCCGCAAGGGCGTTTTCTTCGTCATTCTTGGAATCCACGGTCAGGAGGACCCCCAGCTTTGACAGATCCCGTACATACTCCTGGAACTCCGTGTATGCCTGCCCTTCCGCCTCCTCGGGGCCGATGACGATGTGCTCCGGGCCGTCATCTCCCACGACACCGCCCCAGAGGGTATTGTCCAGATCCAGCACCAGGCCCTTTTGATTTTTCCCGTAAAGGGATTTGATGATATTCGCCACATTGAAGGAAAGCAGCGGAATGGCGCTGACATTCAGGGCGTATTTGTACATGTACCAGTAAAAAGGATCCGACCACTCCCGCAGCCCGTAATCCGCGGAAATATAATTGATATCACAGAGGAAAAAGTTGTCATGAGAATCCGCATACTCCGCAAAAAGCAGATTCAGCCGGGAGAGAAAATGCACTCTTCCGTGAGGATCCGAGGCGTCCTTGTTCCCCAGAAGGCGGTAAGCGGGCATCTCGAAATTGTTCTGAATAACGGGGCAATGATAAGTCTCCCGCAGGCAGGACCAGATCTTCTCGAAGCGGTCGTACTCTCCCCGGAGCTTTTCCCCGATCTGTTCCGCAGAATCGCTCATCTCGGGGTAATGGATCACATTGCGGTTGGAGGTGCAGACATAGATCAGATCTGGGCCGAATTCCATCAATCGCGGATTATCAAAGCACGCATCCTGGTAGTATTGATTGTACTCCGACTCATAAAAAGAGGGGCTAATCCCGTACTGCAGCAAAAACAGTTCCAACGTCTGCCGGATCGCAGCGGTCGTCCCACCACCCAAAATCGCTATTTTCTTGGAAAGAAAATCCTGCCGCTCCGCCAAAAGCTGCCGCTTCAGGCTCTTCTTGGAAGCCAGGATCAGATCCCCGTCAAAGGGGTATTCCAGTTCCTTCATCTCGGATGCTCACAGTTCCATGTTTTTGCGATCCCGCAGGTCCATTCCTTCGTTTTCCAGTTCACACAGAAAACACAAAGCTTACAAAAACCTGTCACAATCACCATGTATTATCATATCATAGAAAGCAAACGAAATGTTTTCTATCATACTTTTTTCATTCCCTTTCTCCACAAAAATCCGGCCTGGTCAGCCGGATTTTTGATGTGTATCATTATAATCGTAAAAGAGCTCATCCAGCAGCCGGTCCACCCCGGAGGTATCCCCGAAAACTGCTTTTACCAGTGCGCCAGCGTTTTTGATCATTAGTTTGAAATACAGCCAATCCCCCAGGTCATCGTATTTTCGGGTGGAGTTGATCAGGACATTTTTCCGTAGGGTCGTATATTTCTTCCCCTGTCTTTTTCCGTATTCCTTCAGGAGCTTCGCCGTCGCCACGTCTTCCATAGCACGTTTGTCCACGAAGCCACCGATGGCATCGAAGGTCTCCTTCTTTGCCCAAAAAATCCCACAATATAGACCGGTGATTCCAAAGGACGCTCTGCACATCAGATCGTTGCACCATAACGGAAAGGAATATCGCTCAAATCGGATAGGAGCGCCGCCACCGATATACTCTCCGCTTCTGATAAGGGTGTAGATCTCGCGGAAGGTTCCGGGCGTCATGCGATTATCTGCATCGATAGTAACAATGATCTCCCCTTTTGCTTCTGCGATACCGGTATTTCTGACCTTGGCGATGCATCGGTCCTCGTTAGTCAGCACCCGTGCGCCCAAAGACTCCGCAATCTCTGCCGTTTTGTCCGTGCAGCGGTTGCAGACCACGATGATCTCCACATTTCCTTTAAACTGCTTCGACGCATTTTTTATGGAAGAAATGCATCTCTTGATATATTTTTCTTCGTTATGGGCAGGAATGATGACGGAAATGTGCGTCTTCATAAGCCTTCCTCCGCGCGCTCTTCTGCGCTAGATCCATTCGTAGTCTCCACCGGTGACAGCCAGGCTCAGGAGCGTTTCATATTTTTCCACGTCCTCGCCTTCGATCACTTGGAGAAGTTTTGCGGTCTCGGCTACTTCCGGCATTTCATCATCCGGCCCGATCTCCATGTTCGGCTCCTCGCCACAATAAGGGCACACGATCTTCGGAGCGATGCGAGTGTCCAGGAATCGGTTCCCACACTCATCGCATTCATATAAGCCGCACTGTAAGGTTCCATCAGGGACGAAATACATATTGTTTTCTCTCTTTCTGAGAATTTGGTTTAGGGAATTTTTGGTGTTGAAGACACCATCGAACAAATTCATTATAGAGGTTTTTGGGGCATAAAAAATACATATAAACCGATATCTCGCGAAAATGTGACATATTTTTTGTATTCGGGGAACGAGCTGCATAGACCAGGGTAAGAAAGCAGGATAGAAAAAGAAAAGCAAATGCCTAAGGGAAGGGTGCCGGATCGTTTAGCCCTTTATAAGGCCTCAAAGGCTGTCGGTCACAACCGGATCGACGTGATGGCGTTCAACTATTCCTACATGTTCAACTCTTATTGACGCTGCACCTCATCTTTTTCCCCCATTCTCCACAAAAATCCGGCCTGGTCAGCCGGATTTTTGCTTGCTTCTATCATGCCCAGGGGTCCTCCGCCTGGGGGATCCGGATATCGGACAGACACTGGATCTCATTGATGAACCACTGTCCGGTGGAAGGTTTTTTCCTCAGCTTGATCTGTCTGGGGGAGTCCGCGCCACCACTCTGCACGTAGACCACCGCCCAGTTCTCATTCTGGAAGGAGTAAGGGTTGGAACTGACGGTGATCCGGTACGGGACCTCCGGCGTGTATCCGTTCTCCGGTGTGGCCCCCGCAAAAAAGGACGCAGGCTTGTATCCCTTTCCGGCGAGGCGGTCCTGCAAAAACTGCTTCTCATAATTGGAAAGAGGCTCCGGCCCTTTGAGGAAGTTCAGCATTTCATGGACAGCCGCTTCATCCGCTTCAAACCGACACAGGACCGCGATGGCCAAAGCTGCCGTCTGAAACGGAGACGCCAGCGCAGCCTCCGGGAGCCCCTGCAGCTCGGACAGATTTCCGGGAAGCGCCGCAAAGGAAAAAGTCTCGGAATGGTTTTTCCCTTGTAATTCCTGTTCGTTAAATCGTTCCATTGATCGTCCTTCCTTTGGTCATTTTGTTTCGTCTTCTCTTCCGTTCCACTGATATTTCTTCAGGTCCACCCGGCCTTCTTTCACTTCGATTCCTTCCGCTTCCAGGAGCTTGGCCTGGGCTCCGTCGCCGCCGAAGGCGAACTCCCCCGCCAGCTCTCCCTTGGCATTCACCACGCGAAAGCAAGGGATATGGTCGGGGTCCGGATTCCGATGAAGGGCATTCCCAACGGCCCTGGCCATTTTAGGATCCCCGGCCAGGGCTGCGACCTGTGAATAAGTCGCCACATGACCGTAGGGGATCTTCTTTACGGCTTCGTAGATCCGTTTGGAAGGACTGTCGCTGATCAGGTCATAGCTTTCCGCGATCATCAGTTTCACATCCCGGTCCGGAATGCTCCCGTCCAGCACAATGGTGTTCCAGTGATCCTTGTTCTGATGGTATCCCGGCAGGACGGATGGGTAGATTTCCCGCCAGAAAAAGGCTTTTTCCGGCTCCACCTTCACATTCAGATTCACAAATCCGTCCTTCTCATAGGTCCATAGGAACGCTTTTTTGTTCCCCCTGTACCGGACCAGCTGCCAGTTGTCATCATGAAACGGCGCATCCCGGTAGGTATCCGGAAAGGACAGGCCGTATTGCAGCGCTTCTTCTCTCGTTTTCACTGTAAGCTCTCCATGCATTGAGAATCGTCACAAATATGAGAAACCTCTTACCGACGATTCCATTATACTCCAAAAGCAATGAAGAGACACGCGCGGCAGCGCCTTCCCCATGCGTCGCCGGGCCGGCCTTTGACATCCAGGTCTTTCCCGCTCCTACAGTAAAAATGCAACCGTGCAGATCGCTACGATATCCGCAGCGGAGTGAGAGACCCAGCTGCACCAGGCATTATCGGTTTCCTGAAAGAGCAGCCCGTAGAAAATGGCGTTGACAAAAACCCCTGCCAGATCCACGAAAACAATCAAAGGGCTACCGAAGGAAAAATGCGCCACGGCAAAAACCATCGACGTGAGGATCAGTGCAGGCCGGGCTCCGACGGTCTTTGCAAGCTGCTTTTGATAGAATGCCCGCATTGCGATCTCTTCTCCCAGAGGTAAAACCAGCAGTTCTACCAGGATCATGGGAATCATCGATGCGTTCACCGCAAAAGGCAGTCTGGCCATCAGAAAATCAAAGTATTCCGGCAAAAAGGCACGGAAGATCACAAAAGTAAGCGCATCTACGAGGATGGGTGCCACCAGGAGGAGCACTGCTTTTTTGTTTTTCAATTGTCCGGGAAAAGTCTTGAAATCAAGGCCTTCCTCCTTCGAATCGTTGGTCTTTCGGGTGACAAAGAAAGCGATCACCCCAAGGATTACCGCCAGACCGGCCAGTTTTAACAGGTCACCGCCGATCCGGATCCGGAACAGATTCGAAAAAGAGAGTATGGTCATCAGGAGCAAAAACGGAAGGACGCTCTTGTCAGGCCAATGGATCGCTGTTTTTTTCATGATTGCGCTCCTTTCCGGGAGGAAATCATCCCATAGAATACATTTTCAAGCATCTTCTCGCATTGCTGCTCATCATATTCCATTGAATTATTGGCGAGCAGGCTGGCCAAACCGTGGGCGACACAAAAGAAAGTCAAAAACATCTCCCTGGCCTCGTCCTCCGAGCAACCCATCTGTCCCGTCATCACGTTTAAGATTCCGGATAGTTCCGGGCTCTGCAGCAATGCGGCCACATCCATCCCACCGAACTGATCCGTCTGAAACAGAAATCGGAACAGGTTTTTTTCTTCCTGCCCAAAGCGCACGTAATTCAGTCCCAGTGTCAGGAAGGGATTTTCATCGGACTCTCCCGGCATGATAAAGGCGGTATGATACGCATCTGCAAGCGCGTAGGCGGCTTCCCGGATCTCCTGAACCGTCTTAAAACAGTACAGGACCGGCTGTGTGGAACACCCCAACCATTCTGCGATCGTTCTGGCATTCAGATTCTCATGACCCTTTGCTCTGATCACTTCAAAGGACGCGTCTGCAACCATTTTGGTGGTTATCTTCGCTTTCGGCGGCATGGATATACCCTCCTTTTGTATAGTCTTTGTTATATAACATAAATTATAAGTTGTAAAGATCGGAAGGTCAATCCTTTTCATCAGAAAGAATCCACAGTATCCGCAGGTCGGAAGGAGCCGGACTTGCATCCTCCCTCAGGAAGTGGTATGCTTTCTCGGTTATCAGACGAGGTATCTATTATGGAAAGAACAGAGAGACAGACAACCGGGGCAACCCGTAAACCACAAACACCGCAAAGAGCGCAAAAGCCGCAGAGGAAGAAGAAAAACTACCTGCTCCGCTTCCTGGGGAAGCTGGCAGTCGTCGTGTTGATCCTGCTCGTGATCGCGGGAGGTATCGGCTTCGCGATCGTACATTCCGCTTACGGAAAGCTGACCTATGAAGAGGCGGAATCCGTGACGTCCGCCCCCGTCAGCACGGAAGGTGTGACCAATATTTTGCTCATCGGCTCCGATTCCCGGGGGGACGAGGCCGGCAGGTCCGACGCCATGATCCTGCTTTCCGTCAGCAAGAACACCAGGAAGATTCAGATGACTTCTCTTCTGCGGGATATCTATGTGGAGATCCCGGGGCACGATCCCAACCGCCTCAATGCAGCCTATGCCTACGGCGGGCCGGAGCTGTTGATGGAGACCATCGAGCAGAATTTCGGCGTCACGGTAAATCGCTATGTCATCGTCGACTTCCTGGCTTTCGCCAATCTGGTGGATGTCGTGGGCGGCGTGGACTTAGAGCTCAGCGCCGAAGAGGCAAACTGGGTGAATGCCTACTTAAATGAGTACAATGAACTTACCGGCAAGGAGTTCGGAACCGATTATCTCCCGGAAAATGCCCAGGGTATGCTCCATCTGAACGGTGCCCAGGCCCTTGCCTACTCCCGGAACCGGTACATCGGATCCGATTTTGAGCGGACCAATCGTCAGCGGAAGGTACTCACAGCCATCGTGGACAAGCTCCCCGCCACCGCCCTTTCCAACGGATCGGAGCTGATCGAAGGCCTTTGCACCAACCTCACCACCAACCTGACGGAAGGAGAATGCATGGCACTGGCGGTTCAGATGTCGGGATCCGTCAAGTATGACATCGAATCCGCAAGCATTCCTCTGGAAGGCACCTGGAAGAACGCAACCGAGCGGGGTATGGCAGTTCTCTCCATCGATTTTGATAAAAACCGGGCTTTTTTGCAGGAAAGCCTGTATGAAAAATAGGTTTCGGCAGATGACAAAAGCCCTCTCCCAATTGTGGGAGAGGGCTTATTTTTCGGATGCATTCCGTCAGAAAATACATGCCGCTTTGGAGTTGATCACAATATCTGCTGCTGCAGAGCCCGGATGGGCCGAAACCACCGCTTCGATCTGCTTTTTCAGCTTTCCCGCAGGGATATGCTCGGTATTATAGAAATTACATTTGAGGCCGCAGCTTAACGCAATCCCCACATCCGCGGCAATGTCATTTCCGGTAAAGAGGGTATTTTCCGGCGTCAGGGCATGCTTTTTCATAAGCCTGCGCAGAAATTCCGGTTCCGGCTTCTTGATCCCCTGCTCGGAAGAAATGAACACATCGTCAAAAAAGGGCATGAGTCCTGTCTGTTCGATCTCCGGCCTGGTAAAGATTGCCTGGGCGTTGGAAAGCAGATAGACCTTTTTCCCGGCTTTCTTCAGATCACCCAGCATCTCCGCCGTCCCGGGGAATGCGCGGAGTTTCGTCCGGGAAAGGACGCGGAAGGTATTCGCAATGTCATACAGCCATCCGCAGTCCCGCAGTTCCCCCGGGGAAAGCTGCCAAAGCTGCCTGCCTCCCACCGTGTGTCCGATTGTCCTGTGGTTCCCACATTCTGTGAGGAGGCGCAGAAAGACGTCATCCAGGCAGAGCTCCACATGTTGGTATCCCAACGCTGCGCGGAGCTTTTTCTCCGCCTCTTTGCAATAGCTGCTGTAGGTCTTCCGAAGCTCAGCCGGCGTATAATCCGCACCATATGTCCTGTACAAGGTTGCAATCTGCTTCCAGAAGAGCGGGGTTCCCTCATCGGTATGGATATCGATGAGGGTCCCGTATAGGTCAAACACGTAATTGTCGTACTGATATTTTGCCAAAATCATCTCTCCGGCGGATTAAACAACGCCCGTAATCCGCATGTTCTTCAAACAAGTGACAGCGGGGATTAAATAACAGTCGTACTGCACCATTTCCCTGGAAACAGCCATGTCCTTCAGGGCATCCTCCATGTTTCCTGCAACGGAACCGCCGGTAACGATGGTGGTCACACCGTCTTTGTGCAGATATCCGAGACGGATCTCCCCTGCGATATCTCCACCCATTTCATCCACGGAGAAGTCGGAGAATTCAACAACCTCCAGATAATCACCGCTGCGCAATTCTTCTGCGGAATGGGTTCCGCCGGACACTTTGGCGTTGTAGATGATGGAATTGTCCTCAATCCCTAGGTACTGGCTGAACTGGCGGGCACCATTGTAGCTCTCCACCACTCCGTCGCGGATCAGGTACCGCTCCTGAATGTAGGATCCTTCGGAGTCCACGTCAAAATTCTTGGAAGAATTGGGGAGACTTCGCAGAACCTCGATGCTGAGCTTATCTCCGCGGAGGTCTTCGCTGATGGGCTTCCCGATCTCCCACTCGGAAACCTTCATATACTTTAATCCAACGTTGCACTGCGCTCCCAGGTAACTGTAAACCAGGGTCGCAACATCGGTGGAAAGCAGCACGGGAATGCTCTCCATTTTGGGTGTCGGCACTGCCTTCAGTCTGTCGGCGCCGAAGTCCATGGTCCGCATGATCTCCTTTTTCAGGCCCTCCTTATCGCAGGACCCGCTGTCGCCGATGCGGTACAGCTCGATCTCATGCTCTCCGTTCCGGGCATTCACCACATACTCCAGCATGGACTGGGGGTAAGTGCAGCGATACTCCACGCCGTTGGAGTTGACCATGTACTGCTCAACAAGGTTGACGAAGATCTCGTAGGAATTCAGGTATTTTTCCTCGGTTTCGGGAATCTCCTTCATCAGGGTGACAAAGTCTTCCGCGATCTTGTCCACATCCACCTGCGCGATCTTCTCGGTCTCGGGCAGGGGCCGATCCGTCAGGGTATAGTAAGGGTTTTTGATGAGCGACGCCTGATAGTACAGATCCTCCAAGGTCTTGTCCACCTCCTCCCGAGATGCGGTAGGGAAGATCTCCCCGGTCGCTTTGCCCAGAAATTTCCCGTCTTCCAGGGATCTGTAGACAGATACGGTGATGGTGGTCTCTTCCTTGACCCTGTTCTGGTCAAGCTTGTGGCGGATGAAGTAAAATTCCCATCCGGTCACTTTTTTCTCTGTGATCTCATATGCATCGCAGTGCATTTCCTGCAATTTTTCTTTGATATAGTTCAGCATTATCCCAACCTCGCCTTCGTTTTCAGGTATGGGCCGCCGTCTGCGACCTTGACCCATTCTTTGTGACCTTTTCCGCATCCGCCGTTTCCGTAGACGCATCTGTCGTTGCTGATCATGGAAACATTGCCCAGCAGATCCGGCACATAACCCGTCATGACAACGGGTGCCACCACATTCCCGGTCAGCTTTCCGTCCTTGATCTCATAGCCCCGGGCGATGATGCACTGGATCCCCCAGTGCTTGGGATCCTCCATACCGCTCTCCATGCCTTCGAGGAGATAACCGTACTTTACGGATGCGATCATCTCTTCTTTGGTCGAGGAGCCGGAATCAAAAATGGTATTGGTCATACGGGTATAAACCTTATGCCCGTAATTTTCTCTCTTTCCGTTTCCGGTGGGCTGAACCCCCAGACGAACGGCAGCCAGGGCATCACAGATACCGGTGCGCAAAATGCCGTTTTCAATCTCGGTCACATCTCCCGCCAGCACGCCTTCATCATCGAAGGCATAAGCCGTCACGCTGTTGTCGCAAAGTGCCCCTTCATGCATGGTCACCAGATCGGATCCGATGCGCTTGTTCAGGTACTCAGCGCCCAGCGCTCTCTTTTTCACGAACATATCCATCTCAACGCCGTGGCCAAAAGCCTCGTGGGCGATAAGCCCCGTCACCTCGGGAGAAGTGATGATTTCGTACTCCCCGGGAACAATCTTGCCGGCTTTCAGGGTATCCTTCATGATCTGCGCCAGCTCGTCCACACACTCGTCCAGTTCGCTGAAGGTCTCCGGTCCTTTGCAGCCAGATTTTCCGAGGTATATGGTCTTGACCTCCCCATCCTCATTACGGCCATAGGAAGCCATGGAGCACTCCGTGTATACATAGGACTGTCTCAGAAAGCGGTTTTTGGTAAGGAAGAGCTTGTTAATATGAGTGGAAGACCCGTTGACGATCACGTCCAGAGCCCCTTCAATGCGCTCCATTCCTTTGGAGGAAAGGCCGTTACAATACTCGATCAGCGAAGACATATCCTCTTTCTCGGGCAGGCGCTCCGTCTCCTTCTCAACAAACAGCTCCAGGGGCTCATCCGCAAGAACTCCGGTTTCGTAAATCTCGGACTTCGTCCTGGCGAGCAGTCTGAGCTGTGCGTCCAGGGTTTCACGGATCTTTACGCAAACTGCCTTTGCATAAGCTGCGACATCGCCTTGAACACTCTCCCTCGGGCAGATATCCTCCGGTGCGTTGAAGGCGAATTCGCTGTAGAGGCCGTATCTGCTGACGCGGATCACCACGCCTCTCTCCGTGGTCATATTGGAACCGGACACGGTTTTTCTCCGTTGAGACAAAGAAACCCGGAATCCGACAGAGTCTGTCGCCAGGAGGCTGACATACTCGTAGAACGAAGAAAGATCAGACACGATTTCCCGAAAGAAAGGGGTCTGATCATTCAGATAATTGGAAAATGGTGCTTTCATAGATTACTCCTTTGATATATTGCAATAGGAAGATATCGTCCGGTGAAAAGATCCCCCCCACTGGAAACTGATCCTATTTGCTTTTTGTTCCTGCAATTCATACAATTCTATATCTAGTTGCATGAATGAAATCTTGCAACTAGATATAGTGGTTGTATCCCGCATTAATCGGGGCCTTTTCCATTTACTGCTGGAAAATCTCGGAAAATTTGCCACAAACAGAGCAGGTGTTTTGTTTATTTTGCAATATTTCCGTCATAATGATGATAGAGTTATGTCAACCCAGATCCAATTCCGCAATGACATCCTTCAACGCATCCGCAGAAGCGCGAAGCGCCGCCTGCTCCTCCTCGTTCAAGGGAATGGGAACCTGGGTCTCCACACCGTGCTCACCGACCACTGCCGGCATACTTAAGGAGACGCCTTCGATGCCATACATTCCATGCTGAATCGTGGACACGGGAAGGATGGATTTTTCATCCCGAATGATTGCCTCACAGATACGACGGACACTCATGGCGATACCATAATAGGTCGCCTGCTTTTTCTCGATGATCTCATAAGCGCTATTTTTCACGTTCTCAGCGATCCGCTCCATGGAAGCTTCGTGCTCAAAAAAGCCCCGCAGTTCGCAGAACTGGCTCAAAGGAACGCCGGATACATTCACGCTGGACCATGCCACGATCTCGCTGTCGCCATGCTCGCCGACGACAAATGCATGCACGCTCCTGCTGTCCACGCCCAGATGCTCCCCCAGAAGGTACTTCAATCTTGCGGAGTCCAAAACGGTGCCGGAACCGAAGACACGATTCTCCGGGAATCCGGAGATTTCCTTCGCCACATAGGTCAGGATATCAACGGGATTTGCCACGATCAAAAGGATCCCCTGGAAATCTCTCTTGCTGAGTTCCGGGATAATGCTCTTGAAAATGGCTGTATTCTTCTTGACCAGATCCAGTCTGGTCTCGCCGGGCTTCTGGTTCGCACCGGCACTGATCACCACGATGGAAGCATCGGTAATATCATCATAGGTGCCCGCATAGATGTCCATAGGCTGTGCATAGGGCAGACCATGGGAAATATCCAAAGCCTCTCCTTCCGCTTTGGCAGTGTTTGCATCGATCAACACCATTTCGGAGAAAAGACCGCTTTCCATCAATGCAAAAGCAGAAGCAGAACCAACAAAACCACATCCGATCAAAGCTACTTTTTGACGATTTACAGTGACCATAAGCCCTCCTTTTAGTAACAAATGTTATTTGTTGTCATCCTTCATAAATGCATCCAACAGCCTGACACCGGCGGCCATTTTCTTGATCTTCGCCAGGTTTTCTTCCATATAACGCTCCAGGGCCTCAACCTCTTCGCCCGTGAATCCATCGGAAGAGAGAATCTTGCACTCAGGGATCCGTCCCTCGGCACTCCGTCCCTTCTCGTCGGTAAATCGGACAAAGGCGTATCGCTTGCCATCTTTCTCGAAAGGCTGCGTCACCTGCATATTGATATCATCCTGCATGAGCATCCTCCTTTCGGACATCGCGGAAGGTTTCTTACAACACGGTAAAGATCTCGTGCTTTTTGGTATCCAGCGGCACATTTTTTCTGCGGAACATCTCGGAAACCGTGATGAACTCAAAGCCCCTGCTCAAAAGCTCGGGGATGATCACCTTCATGGTCTCCACAGTGGCATCGTTTCCCTCACTGTCGTGGAACAGAAAGATCATGCCATCCTCTGCCTGCTGCAGCGTCTTCTCAATCCTGGCGGAAGCCGGAACCTCCGGAACCCAGTCCTCGCAGCCGGCGCCGCAGATGAAGACCTTGTCCACATGATCATAGAGATAATCATCTACATTGATGTAAGGAGGCCGGAAGAAAATAGGAATATCACCTGTAATTGATTGGATCAACGCATCGGTTTTTTCAATCTCTTCCCGGATCTCCTCCGGGGTCAGTTCCGTCATGGCCTTGTGCGTAAAGGAGTGATTGCAGATATCACAGCCCATAGCCAGGGCACGCTTTGCCACGTCCACAGCTTCCCCTTTGATATTCTGTCCGATGAGGAAAAAGCTGGCTGCAATATGATACTCCTCCAGAATATCCAGAATCTTCGGAGTGATGGTGGTATTGGGTCCGTCGTCAAAGGACAGGGCCAAAACCTTATTTTCCATAAAAATACCTTTCTCTTACATGCCCTTTCGGATTGTTCCGTTTCCATAACGGCCGTTTGCCTTATCGAGCATGTCCTGTAGATTGCGCTTTTTTTCTTCTTTGATGGCTTCTTCCTTTCGGATTTCATCCTCTTTCATCCATTGGAATACATCCATTTGGTGAAAAGGACTGTCCTCCAGACCTGTCACACCCACACCGATGAGGCGGATGCCATCACCCTGGTCAAAGAGCCCGGCCTGCTGAAACAGCAGATCGGTCAGTAAACGGTCCGCCGTCTGATAGATCATCTCCGGATCATCCGTTGCCTCGCTCAAAACCGTCTGACGCGAATGCCTTCGAAATCCGGAAGTTTTAATGGATACGGAGACCGTTTTCCCACGGGCACCGTCCTTTTTCATCCTGTCGGAAACCTTTTTTGACAGATCCTTCAGCAGAGCCCGCCCCAGCTCATCGTAGTTTAACGGCGTAACATCAACGGAAGTGGTGCGCTCGTTGGAATAACTCTTTGCCGCGTCAGCCTCGGAACAGACCGTGGTACTCCCCCACCCGTTGGCTGCAGCATAGATATACTCCCCGGACCGGTCGCCCAAAAGCTTTTGCAGATAAACCGGGTCCACAGCTGCTGCATCCCCGATGGTTTTGATCCCCACTTCCCGCAGCCTTGCAGAAGTTTTCCCGCCGCATCCGAAAAGCTTTTCGATGGGAAGGACCCACATCTTTGCGGGGACCTCTTCCGGAAACAGGGTGTGAATCCGGTCGGGTTTGGTAAAATCACTGGCCATTTTCGCCAGAAGCTTATTACTTGATATCCCCACATTTACCGTAAAGCCCAGGGAATCCCTGATCTCATTTTTCAGTTTTTCTGCCGCACACAAAGGGAAGGAGTTTCCAGCCTCGATCTCTTCTGCAAAATCCCCTTCCCGGCCCGTCATATCCACGTAGGCCTCATCGATGGAGGCTTGCTCGACTGTATCGCTGTAGCGATATAACGCCTCCATGAATGCGGCAGAGCATTTTTTATAGGTAGTAAAATCAGATGAAACCAGCACCAGACCCGGACATTTCTGCAATGCCTTTACTACCGGTTCGCCGGTCTCAATGCCGTATTTTTTTGCAGGTATGGATTTTGCCGTGATGATCCCATGCCGAGTACGGACATCCCCGCCCACAGCTGACGGGATTGTCCGAAGATCAACGGAATCCGGGTCCTCCTCAAGTGCTTTGAGGGCAGACCAGGACAAAAAAGCGGAATTGACATCTACATGAAAGATCACCCGGTCGCTCATTCCACGTCCCTTCTCCAAACGAAATCACTGTTTTGGCAAAAGTCCGGAGAAATACGATCAGTTCATGTAAGGATTGTTGGTATCGTTGTTCTGGTCTGCAGCAGCGTTCGGATCGGTAGCCTGGGGCTGAGAATCCGTAGGTGCAGTTCCGTAGGAATTCGTGGTAGGATTGGAAAATGCCTGGTTGCCGTATGCAGGATCCCCGTAAGGAGCAGTGGGAGCAGCAGTGTAGGTGGGAGCGCCAGCAATATAACGGATGTTATCGGACACACCCATGATCAGGAAAAATACGCCGGGCAGGAAGATCAGACCCACAACCCAGCCGCCGTTCAATCCAAAATTCCTGGTGAGGCCGGCATACATAATGATCTTAATGATGAGTTTTACCAATCCCGCAATGCCCATGATGATCAACGAAAGGGCCATCACGCCGAACAGTCCGTAGGAGTCTTCATCGAATCCTCCGAAGGAAAAGCCGCTTCCGATGAGCTGAAGAAGGACCACGGTAAGAGATACCGCAAAGGCAATTCCTGCAAAAAACTCAATGATCGCAGCGATCAGGTATCCCCAGAAGGCGTTTTTCTTGTCGGCGATGCGCGCCATGACATACTCTCTGTAAAAAGGAATGATAGCTGCCCAACCGTTGTCGTTGGCCTTGTTGTAAACCATCCAGGTTCCTACGATGGTCAGGATCGCCATTGCAGTGGAATACAGGTTGGTAATGTAATTTACGCTGCCTCCCGATGTATTCGCGTACTTGTAGATCTGTTGCATTAATTCGTTCATGTTACTTTCCATTTTGTTTCTCCCTCCTTATTTTCCCAAAAATGCATCAATTCCATCAGCTATGCCCTGCACCATCTTGGCCTGGTAATCCGCCGAGGCCATCAGTTCATCCTCCGTCGGATTGGTCATAAAACCCATTTCCAAAATGGTTACAGGAACCGTGCACCAATTGATCCCGCTCATGGTATCCGTCTCCCATACGTTCCGTTTTTTACAGCCCGTGGCTGCAACGAAAGCGTCGAGAACCGACGTCGATAGGGATTTGCTTTGCTCGTAGTATGCGCTGTTGTAAGGGTTGGACGACGTCTGACAGATTGTCATCGCACCTCTTGCATCGGCGCTTTCCGAGCCATCCGCATGAAGTCTGATAAAGGCATTTGCTCCCGCGTTGTTTGCAATTGCCGCACGCTCGCTGTTACTGATGTTCACATCGTTTGTTTCCCGGATCATCACCACCTGGTAACCCCTGTTTACCAGCTCATCCCTCAGTTGCAGGCCAACCGTCAGGGTAAGCTCATATTCGGCGATTCCGGTGGACACCCCTCTGGTCCCGCTGGAGACCTTTGCCTTCATCTCGCTGGCGCCGGGTCCGATAGGTTCCTTCTCACTATTGCCGGTCTTCTGATGACCGGGATCGATGGCAATGATATAGCCGTTGGCAGGCTGTGGTGCCACATCGCCCTCCGGTTCTTCGGGAACCGTATCCGGCGTTTCCTGCAATGGCTCCTCAGGGTCGGATGTCGTCCCCTCTTCAGGAGCAGGCTCATCGGAAGGATCATCCTCCGAAAGGCCCTCTCCTTCGACAGAAGCCTCCGGATCTTCTTCCGGAGATTCGACAATCTCCTCTTGCACAGGTTCTTCCTTTTCCGGCTCTGGCTCAGATGCCATCTCAGCGATGGGTTCTGCAATCTCCGACAAAACCGGGGGTTCGTCCGGCTCTGTTTTTTGAGCACATCCGGAAGCGATGCATGCCCACAAAGCCAGGCAAAGGAAAAGCCCTAACCATTTCTTTTTCATATCACTCGTTATGTTTCCTCTCTGTGTCAGACTCCCAAGCCTTTCAATGCCTCTACCGTCTCCAGATCGTCGGCAGTGACCTTCATATTGGAAGTGACCGGCTCCTGTCCAGGCTTGGTAATCGTGATCTCCACCACGGTTCCTTCCGGAATACCGCTGAACACTTCCTTTTGGAAGAAGCTGACAACCTTCGGGTGATTTCTTTCAAATCTCCCCTTCAGCTCCATGACTTTCATAATGTTTGCCGGGTTCATCTTTTCTACCTTTCAAGACGCCGATGTTCATCAGCCTTTTTTCTTATCGTTTTTATGCATCATCATATAACCGATGGTGCCGGGTGCGAAATCATCCTTCCGTCCGCCGGTCGGTCTGTCCTTGCCCTTCTGTCCGAAGTTCTGATTTTTGCCGGAATGATTGTCCGGTCTGCCGCTTCTGTCTCCGGATTTTCTGTTTTCACCGGATTTTCTGTTCCCCTCCGGCTTCTTTCCGCCTTCCGGTTTTTTATCAGCTGCAGGAGTCTCCTCCAGACGCATGGTCAGGGAAATCCTCTCCTTCTCCAGGTCAACACCCAAGACCTTGACTTCCACAATGTCACCAACGGACACCACCTCAAGCGGGTGCTTGATATAGCGGTCCGTGATCTGAGAGATGTGGACCAGTCCATCCTGGTGGACGCCGATGTCCACGAATGCGCCAAAGTCGATCACGTTGCGGACCGTTCCCTTCAGGATCATTCCCGGTTTCAGATCCTTCATATCCAAAACATCGGAACGAAGTACGGGCTGGGGCATTTCCTCTCTGGGGTCACGACCGGGCTTCTCCAGCTCATGCAAAATATCCGTCAGAGTAAGCTCGCCAACACCCAGCTCTGCGGAGAGCGCAGCCTTATCGGAAATGCTCTTTTCAAAAGCTTCAATTGCCTTGGCATCGTTAAAATCACACCCGATCTTTTTAAGAATTTTGTGGGCCACTTCATATGACTCGGGGTGGACGCCCGTATTATCAAGAGGCTCCTTGCCGTCTCTTACCCGAAGGAATCCGGCGCACTGTTCAAACGCCTTGGGCCCCAGCTTCGGAACCTTCTTTAACTGTGCTCTGCTCTCGAAGGATCCGTTCTCCTCGCGGTAAACCACGATATTCTTGGCAATCGCGGAACTGATGCCGGATACATATTTCAAAAGTGCCGCAGATGCGGTATTCAGATCCACACCCACCAGGTTCACGGAATCCTCTACCACACCTTCCAGTGCGGAACTAAGCTTTTTCTGATCCATATCATGCTGGTACTGGCCCACGCCGATGGACTGCGGGTCGATCTTTACCAGCTCTGCCAGAGGATCCTGCAACCTTCGCGCGATCGAAGTGGCACTTCTCTGTCCCACATCGAAATTAGGGAACTCCTCCGTTGCCAGCGCACTGGCGGAATAAACGGAAGCACCGGCCTCGTTTGTGATCACATATTTTACACCTGCCTCGGGAATCTCGTGGAGCATCTCAACGATCACCTGCTCGGATTCTCTGGAAGCGGTTCCGTTACCCACGGAGATCAGGCCGATATGATATTTCTTGATCAGATTCTTTACGATCCTCTTGGATTCCTCAACCTTGTTCTGCGGCTCGGTAGGATAAATAACAACCGTATCTAATACTTTTCCGGTAGGATCCACCACAGCAAGTTTACATCCGGTACGGAAGGCAGGGTCCCATCCCAGGACCGTCTGACCGGCGATGGGAGGCTGCATGAGAAGCTGACGAAGGTTCTTTCCGAAGACATCGATGGCTCCATCCTCTGCCTTGTCGGTAAGGCTCGCCCTTACTTCCCTTTCGATAGCAGGCGCTATCAATCTGCCATATCCGTCTGCGATCGCCTCTTTCAAAAGGGGCGTGGTGTACGGATTATCCTCGGTGATGATCTTGTTTTCCAGGAGCTGCAGGATCCGTTCTTCCGGTGCCACCAGTTTCACGGTAAGGACTTTCTCATTCTCGCCACGGTTCAAAGCCAGCACTCTATGGCCAACCACTTTGCGAATGGGCTCTTCATAATCATAGTAATTCTCGTATACGGTCTTCTGGGTTGCATCCTTTGCAGAAGAAACAATCTTTCCCTCGTCCTCCGTCAGTTTCCGGATGAAGGTTCTGTTATCCGGATCATCAGAAAAGATCTCTGCCAGGATATCCTTGGCTCCGGCAATAGCAGCCGCCACATCAAGCACCTGCTTTTCTTCTGCCTTGACCTTGTCTTCCTTGGACTCGGATGCAGGCGTGATGGGACCGGTGACATACTTCTGTGCCTCGTTTTCCACAGGTTCCTGCGTTTTCTGGAGCAAAATGAACTCTGCCAGAGGCTCCAGCCCTCTCGCCTTCGCCGCGGTAGCTCTGGTCTTCTTCTTCTGTTTATAAGGGCGGTAGAGATCCTCCAGCGTAACCAGCTTCTCCGCCTCTTCGATCTTCTTTTTCAGCTCATCCGTCAGTTTCCCCTGCTCATCGATGGCATTGATGATGCTGACCTTTTTTTCTTCGAGATTTCTTAAGTATAAAAGCCGCTCGTGCAGATTTCTAAGCTGCTCATCATTTAACGCGCCGGTTGCCTCCTTGCGGTAGCGGGCAATAAAAGGAATGGTGTTCCCTCCGTCGATCAGTTCAATGGTTGCATCTACCTGACTCTTCTTAACTCCTAATTCCTGTGCGATCTTAGTGCTGATATCCATGGACTCTCCTTTAGAATAGCGGCCGATATTTAATGTGTAGTTTTCGACTCGCTCTTTCTATTTTACCATTTTTATACTCGTTCTCAAACAACTATTTGCTCTTGTTGCATCGCTTTTACTACGGATCCGTTTTATCGCATTTCTTGGCGAATGCGCGGTTGCCGTCTGCACTCGATCACTCCTCGTTTCGTGACTTATGCTTTATCAACACGCAAATAGATCAGGCCATCTCTGCATGCGCTGCATGGCCTTACTATAAAAAACAGCGCCCGAAGGCGCCGTTTTCTCAGTCATCAATGGACTGTCTGTTCTTGATCTTCTCTCTCAGATTCTCGGCCTTCTTCAGCACATCCGCTCTTCCCAGCAGGCCGGGGTATTTCTGCTCCAGTGCGTAATCTATCAATTCTCTGACGATCTCGGAATGTGTCCTGTCCTCCAGGAAGCCCACCGTTTTGATCGCAGCCATTTCTTCATATGTATAATAGTAGGTCTGCCTGCAGATCTCCTCGGTATCTCCTGTAGGAGTCGCCGCTTTTCTTCCCCGTTTCTTTGGCGCGGCCGCAGGGCTGATAGGCTGCACGATAGGGGTTTCTCCTTTTTGTACAGAAGTTACTGCCTTTGCAGGTTCCGCAGCGGGAATATTGATCTCCGGAACCGCCGGAATTTCGACCGCTTTCGTCTCTTCTTCTACTTTTTGTACAGACTTGATCTCCTGCTGTGAAGGTTTTTCTTCCTGCACCTCTTTTGTACGGAAGTTCTCTTCCACGGGATCTTTGGTCGTAGCCTTTGCGATAGGCGTATCTTCCTCCGTTACCGGTTTTGCCTGTACCGCAGGCTCTTTCTTCTCGACTGCTTTTGCCTTTTGAAGACCCGAAAACAGGTCAGGCTTGGAACCCTTTTTCGTTGCTGCCATTGATTATACCCCCAAGATCTCTTTGATCAGATCAACATAGTCAATTGCGCCCGTACTGGTAGAATCCTTGTCAAACAGTGATACCTCTTCTGCCTGTGCAACCTTGATGGTCTGGCAGATCCTGATTGGTGTATCAAACACCTTAAACCCGTTCTGCTCTCCCACTTCGGGAAGCCTTTTGAACATTTCCTTATCTAATGCATTTCTCTTATCATACGCCGTCATGAGGACGCCATAGATCTTCAGATCCTCATTCTCCGTCTCAACCACCTCGTTGATGGACTTGATCAGCTCGGAAAGCCCGTCGATCGCGTATTTTTCCGCCTTGATCGGAATGATCACACCATCGGCTGCGACCAGAGCGTTCAGCATATATATGCCCAGGTTGGGAGGCGTATCGAAGACAATGAAGTCATACTGCTCTTCGATTGGCTTCAGACTTCTTTTAATGATAGAATAAGCACCGGGCTTACTCATAAACTTGCTCTCTTCGCCGGAAAGAAGGTGATCACCCGCGATAATGTCACCCATCTCCGTCTTCTGGATCGCGTCGGCAGCCTTCACAGCGCCGGTCATGACATCGTACAGCGTGTTGCAGTCTTCGATTTCCGCGTGAAAACTGTTCGTAGAATTGCACTGAGGGTCCAAATCCACCAGGAGCACCTCGTATCCGCAGCGCTTCAGAGCATCTGCAATGTTGATGGCCGTCGTGCTCTTACCGACGCCGCCCTTTTGATTTGCTATGGCAATCTTTTTTGCTTTCATATCGTTACTCTCTCTTTTTGTACAGAACAAAACCAACATTGTTATTATATACATTTGTATGTATTTTTGCAAATTTGATTGTTGGTTTTCTTGTCTCTTTGTAATTCTGATTATTTGTAAACATATATACTTACTTCCTTAATTTTTTCCAATTATAATTTCTTGTATTTTTATTTGTATGATTTTATAATTGCTTATGTACTGGTAATTCTACAATTATACATTTTAGTTTTCTTAATTGTTTGTACTTTTTTGTCTCCTGAATCAAGATAATATGCCTTTTCTTTCATTCAGCCTCAGAGCTCTGCTTTTTGACTGCAATCATTTATAGAGCACCTATAAATTAAGGATTTTTTATTGCACTAATGTAATTATGTAATTCTGTTTACATATTGTATTTAATTAATCGGCTCTTGCCATTTATATGAATATGTATTATCATTATATCCGTACTCAAACAAGCATTCATGAACACATAGTGTTATAAATACTTACACATTTGCAGTTATATAATTATGTTTACAGATAAACATACGCATAAACAAATTTAATTTTATGTAGACAGGTTTATATACAATCAAGTGGTCATAAGTGTATGAACACAAAATTAAAGAAAAATAAGCATACAAAGATGCATGAAAGTATGTAAAAAAGAGTACAGAATTACATGTACGTAAAATGACAAATCACATATAAATGAAGCGAATAAAAGGAGAAACCCACTCCATGCTTGATCTTCCGCCCCTATACCAAAAGTCCACGATCTGAGCCGCCAGAAGAGTACCATCAGTTCCGGAAGAAGGCCTGGAATATGCACGCTAAGCATTCCTAAAAACGCCTAAAAAACAAACGTCATTAAATCATTCAGCTAACTTCCGTACAAAAAGTAGTGAATTTTCATTGACTGACTTGATTAACAATGCTTTGACTTGTTTAGATATCAAATTCTATTTAGCAAGATCTTATTCTCTTATGTAATCTATCACGACTGTCAAAAACATTCCCTGTCATAATTGCACATGTAATTTTCCTTGAATTTACGGCTATATAAATGACACAGCTATTTTGCTTGTGATGAGAGGGCGTTATAAAAACAACCATTTTGTTAATACTTAATTTATTTTTTATAACAACAAATTTGATTATTTATTTAGATGCCTCAGAAAGCCAGTAAAACCAGGAAATCCCGAATCTAGTTCCGTACAGATAAGGGGAAAGAGCTGTACGGTTCGGTAGGCAGTTCCGTACAGAAGAAATAAAAGAACTGTACAAAAACGCCCAAATACGAGAGAAGAGCTCTGTACAAAAGAGCGCAAACTTCCGAACAAAAAAGCGCAATTTGCTGTACAAAAAAGCCCGAAGAAGTGTACAATAATGGTGAGGAAGGAAGAAAAAGCGCGGATTTACACTCATTTTTCGCAGGATACATTATCGAAAGGAATCCGGCTTGCGTTTCGCAGTGGAAAGACCGACCAACCGCCACAAAAGGAAAAGGAGCGGATACCTGCAGCTGCGGGATGCGCCGGGCGGGAGAGTTCACTCCTGAGATCTGCCCCGAACAATGATTGGGGACGCGGTCCGGCCAATATGGACCATAAAGCAAGAAGAACCGTACAAAAAGGAGAGGCCACAAAAACCCAGCAAAATCAAGGCTTCCACAGCCCAATCCGGGTGAAAGAACTGTACAAAAAGGAGTTACTCGGAACAAAAAAGGTGTGTTTCATGTACAAATGTAGGGTTATGCCGTACAAAAAGGCTTGTAATTGTGTACAAAAAGGCTTAAACTAGGAAAATGGAAAGGTGGAGAAAAGTACTATGGCGGGGCAAATGCCGGAAAAAAACATCATAAAAAGTAATGTCCTCATCACTTCCAAATATAAGGGGACATTACTGGAAAATAAGATCGTAACCTACGCATTGTCCCAGGTAAAAGAGGCCGAGCTGGGGGATAAGGCGGCAGAGTACACATTTACAGCAGCGGAGCTTCGAAGAGTGACCGGTTCCAACAGCGGTTCCTTCTATTCGAAATTGATCCCCGTTGCCCAGGCGCTGGGCGGACGCGTGATCGGGTATGAGGATCCGGAGAAGGGAGAGTTTGAGTACATCCCCCTGATCCAGAAGGCCAGATACGAAAACGGAGAGTTCACCATCATCTTTAACAGTGAGCTCAAGAAATACATTTCCGACATCACTTCCAATTTCACCAGGCTGAATCTTCAGACCATGATGAATTTCCGGTCCGATTATACCTTTCGTTTGTACGAGCTTTTGAAATCCTATTGCTATCATCCGAAGGGAAGTTCTGCCACGGGAGAATTATATAGCATACGTTACGGAATTGCAGAACTCAAGTTTGTCATAGGTGTAGTGGATGCTAACGATCCCGCTGCAAAGAGTTATCTCAGTAAGATCTCGAAACCTACCAATAAGGATTATGCCGCCGCTGTGCTGAAGGCAAAGAGGGATACGGCCTATGATGACTGGACAGCCCTCAGAAGAAGAGTGATCGATCCCGCGGTGAAAGAGATCAGCGAGAAGACGGAGATGATCGTCCAGTACGATACCGAGCGCTGCGGAAGAGGCGGCAAAGTCGAGAACATTCTTTTTACAATGCAGGTTGTGCAGCCCGTAAAGAACGCGCCCAAGAGCGGAGAGGTTACCGAAGAAGAAAAAGAGAACGTCATGGATGTTGTACTTCAGCTGATGAATGAGTCCGGATTGGCCATGAAGCTGAAGGATGTGGCGAACATTGCGGAGAAATCGAAGTACAATGTGTACCTGATCCGCAAGGCATTTATGCTCTATGAGACTTCCAAGGAAAAAGTGGAGGATCCCATCGCCTACATCCTGGCAGCCATCGAGCGAAACTTTATCCCCACCAAAGCGCAGCTGGCCGCCGCAAAGGACCGTGGCATCATCCAGATTGACGATCAGCCGGTGGAAGTGGATTTTACCCAGATGTCCCTTCCCTTTGAAGTGCCGGATGACGAAGAATAAAAACACGTGTTACCGAAACGCAAAGCATGGCTGAACTGTTGTTTTGCGATGAATAAATACCTATCAACAGTGTAAGGAGAAAAGAAAATGAGCATCAGAATCGGTATTGTCGGATACGGTAATCTGTCGAGAGGCGTGGAGAGTGCTATCAGACAGAATCCGGATCTGGAGTTGGTTGCGGTTTTTACCAGAAGAGATCCCTCGGCATTGAAGATCAAGACCGAAGGCATCCCTGTCTGTTCCGTGGATGAGATTGAGAAATGGAAGGAAAAGATTGATGTTCTGGTTCTGGGAGGCGGCAGTGCCACCGACCTGCCGGAGCAGACACCGAAGTACGCACAGTGGTTTAACGTAGTAGACAGTTTCGATACGCATGCGAAGATTCCGGTGCATTTTACAAATGTAGATGCAGCCGCCCGGAAGTCCGGACATGTGGGTATCATTTCCGTAGGCTGGGATCCCGGAATGTTCTCCCTGATCAGAATGGTCTCTACCTCGGTTCTTCCGGAGGGCTCCAATTACACCTTCTGGGGAAGAGGCGTCAGCCAGGGACATTCCGACGCGATCCGCAGAATCCCCGGTGTCAAAGATGCCAGACAGTATACCGTTCCCGTGGAAGCATCCGTGGAGAGCGTCAGAAAAGGAGAGAACCCTGAACTCACCACCCGCCAGATGCACACCAGAGAGTGCTATGTCGTTGCGGAAGAGGGAGCCGATCTATCTCAGATCGAGAAGCAGATCAAGGAAATGCCCAACTATTTTGCGGACTATGATACCACGGTTCATTTCATCTCCCAGGAGGAGCTGAACGAGAATCATAAGGGCCTGCCCCACGGCGGATTCGTTCTTCGTAGCGGGGTCACCGGATTTGAAAAAGAGAACAAGCACATCATTGAGTACAGACTTCAGCTGGATTCCAATCCTGAGTTTACGGGTTCTGTTATTGCGGCATATGCCCGGGCTGCGTATAAGTTGAACAAAGAGGGACAGTCGGGATGTAAGACCGTCTTCGACATCGCACCGATCTATCTGTCATCTGAAAGTCCTGACGAGGTCCGTGCACATCTGCTTTGATGCCATTGGGGTTTTGGTTTGATCAAGGGGGTACTTATGGGAAATATAGCGGTAGAAAACATCGGCAAATTGGGGTTTGGCCTGATGCGGTTGCCGCGTCTTCCGCAAGGAGACGTGATCGACGTGGCACAGACTGCGGAGATGGTGGATCTTTTTCTGGAAGCCGGCCTCACCTACTTTGATACGGCCTTCGTGTACGGAGGATCGGAAGAGGCAACGCGGGAAGCGCTGGTAAAGCGCCATCCCAGGGAAAATTATACCATTGCAAGTAAGCTCCATGCATCCAGCCAGCCCAATGCGGATCTTGCCAGAAAAGAGCTGGAGATTTCCCTGGAGCGTCTGGGAACGGACTACCTGGACTTTTATCTGCTCCATGCCATGGACAAAAACAATTACGAGACCTATAAAAAGTACGGTCTCTGGGACTTTGTGAAGCAGGAAAAAGCAAAAGGCAGGATCAGACACTACGGTTTTTCCTTCCATGATCAGCCGGAAGTGTTGGACCGGATCCTGTCGGAGCACCCCGATGCGGAGTTTGTGCAGCTGCAGATCAATTATGCGGATTGGGAAAATCCCAATGTCAGATCCCGTGAGATCTACGAAGTGGCCAGAAAGTACGAAAAACCCATCGTTGTCATGGAGCCGGTGAAGGGTGGCGCCCTTGCTACCCCTCCCGCGGAGATCGCGGATCTGTTTAAATCCATCCGCCCGGAAGCTTCCTGCGCATCCTGGGCGATCCGTTTTGTCGCATCCCTGGACGGCATCATGACGGTGCTCTCCGGAATGTCCAGCCTGGATCAGATGAAGGACAACCTCTCCTACATGAAGGATTTCAAGCCTTTGGATCAGAAGGAAATGCAGGCGATCCATCAGGCCATGGCTGCATATAATAACATCCGTAATATTCCTTGTACTGCCTGCCATTATTGCACGGACGGATGTCCTATGAACATCCCGATCCCGGAGATCTTTTCTGCCATGAATACCAGACTGGCGGACGGAGCCATTGCAAGATCAAAGCAGATGTACGAGGCTGCCGTTGCAGGCAGAGGTTGTGCGGGTGACTGTGTTGGTTGCGGACAGTGTCAGCAGATGTGCCCTCAGCATCTGGAAATCATCAATCTTTTGAAGGAGTGTTCGGAGGCGTTCGGCTGATCGAAGCGTCCCCGTGTTCGTTGGAATGAACGACTGGATCGTATCGGCAGGGATTTTCTATTTTTTGTTCCTGAATGTGGTGGGGCTGGTCTCCATGGCGGATGACAAGCGCAGAGCCAAAAGGAACTTATGGAGGATCCCTGAACGTACTTTGTTTTTGATCGCGCTTTTGGGCGGAAGTATCGGCAGCCTTGCGGGGATGTATTTGTTTCGGCATAAAACAAAACATCCCCGGTTTGTAATTGGGATGCCTGTTATTTTATTACTTCAGGTCTCGCTTATTTGCGTGATCGTATACCGAAAAGGAGTCTTGTGACCGAGGGGAGAGGGTCGTGAATATCGTTGAAATCTACTATGTTTCTGCTTTCGTAATATCCGTTATTCTATCCGGCATCTATTCCCATCTGTGGCATAAGAATTTCAATGTCAATCTGTCTTTATTGTTCGGATTTATTCCCATTGCCAATCTCGGCTACGTTTTTCTGGTCAAAGCAAAGACCTTGGAGGAGGCAGTCATCGGCATCCAGGTAAACTACCTGGGGGGCTGTTTTCTGATCCTGTTTATCACATTCATCATCTTTGATCTGTGTCAGATCGTGATCCCGCCCTGGCTTACTACATGCATGCTCGGCCTGAGCATGTTCGTCTATCTGTGTGTTCTGACCATCGGATACAGCGGGATTTTTTACAAGACCGCCAGTCTTAAATTCACGAAGGATGGAATCGCATACCTGGAGAAGGAATACGGACCAATACACACGTTATATTATGTGATGATGGCCATCTATCTCCTGGTAAGTCTGGCAACCATCGTTTTGAGTCTTTGGAAAAAGCGGGAGGTGTCCAGAAGGATCATCTGGCTGATGGCGATCCCGGAGATTCTTTCGTTTTTCGCATTTTTCGGCGGAAGAATGCTGAAGACGGAGGTTGAATTTATCCCGGTCTACTACGTCTTTGCGCAGGTCGTGTATCTTTTGATCGCACACCAACTCTGCATCTACGATGTGTCCAACACGGCGATGGAGTCCATCACAGAGACCGGGGATACCGGATTTATCTCCTTTGATTTTCGTCTGAATTACCTGGGAAGCAATGAGACCGCAAAGTCCATTTTTTCGGGGCTGCATGAGCTGACGCTGGACAAGTCACTGAAAAAAATCAATGCGTTATGGAATCTTTTTGGCCCCTGGATTGAAGATTTTCAGAAAGATGAGACCCAGAACAAGTTCTACTACGAGGAAGGGGATAAAGTCTACCTGGTAGAGATCAATTACCTTTATCACAGAGGATCCAAAAAGGGATTCCTGTTCCTCATTACGGATGACACGAAAAATCAGCAGTACATTAAGCTTCTGGACAGCTATAACTCCGACCTGGAGCGGGAGGTGGAGGAAAAAACCGCCGGCATCGTGAAGATGCATTCCCAGCTGATCCGCAGCATGGCAATGTTGGTGGAAAGTCGTGACAATTCCACCGGAGGCCATATTGTCAGAACCAGTGATGTGGTGGAGATCCTGATGGATGAGATTATGAAAGATGAGGCATTCATCACGGAAAACTGCATCACGGAAGAGTTCCGCCGAAATATCATCAAAGCCGCGCCCCTGCACGACATCGGAAAGATTGCGGTGGATGACGCCATCCTCAGGAAGCCCGGCAGGTTCACCGATGAGGAGTTTGAAGTGATGAAGACCCACGCTCCGGAGGGAGCCAGAGTGCTTCACGCTATCCTGGAGGGAACCGATGATGTGCAGTTCAAGGTCATGGCGGAAAACGTGGCCCATTTCCATCACGAGAGAATGGATGGTTCCGGCTATCCGGAGGGGAGAGTGGGAGATGCCATTCCTCTGGAAGCAAGGATCATGGCTGTGGCAGACGTGTACGATGCGCTGGTGAGCAAGCGTGTATACAAGGAAAGCATGTCCTTTGAAAAGGCTGATGCGATCATGATGGAGAGCATGGGAAAGCATTTTGACAAGAGACTTGAGAAATTCTATGTGGCAGCGCGTCCCAGGATTGAGGAGTACTATGTGATCCGGGGGGAACATTGAACTGGCCTGCATGCCTTGGAATGCTACATCCTCATCCGGGTCGAAAGGTCCGCCCGTAGGATCGCGAAGCACGTTCCGATCGAAGCGTCGGAGCGGATCTCGGGAATCCTCATTTCCGAAGCATTGGGCAACCGGCATCCAAAGGCTTTTCGGTTTCCAAAATTTCTCATAAATAATTGAATTTTGCTCGCCTGGTTTCAAATATCGTTTCTTTTTTTGTAAAAATGTCTTTACTATGATAAATTGATAAAGATATGGGTTGACTCCATGCTGTTAATGGTGTATATATAACACATAAACAGTGTGGGGTTATTCATTGGCTCCAAGCGTACTTGCATTATTTGGTTTACATAAGAGGATGAAACAATGAGCGATACAGAAATACTGGATCAGATCAAATCAAAGAAAAAGAAGAAGACTGTGGTGATCGTGGTAGTGGTCGCGGTCGTTTTGATCGCACTCATCGCCTTCGTGGTATCTGCCGTGAAAAAGAGCATTGAAGCCATGTCTGCCATTGGCTCCACTGCATCTACGGAGGAGGTTTCCACCAGAGATCTGATCAAGAGCGTGGGCGCAACCGGCACGGTGGTCAGCCTGGAGAGTCGGGACCTGACGGGAGAGCTGAGCGGTGTCACTATTTCCGCCCTGAATGTCAAGGTAGGCGATGAGGTGAAGGCAGGAGACCTGCTGGTGACCTTTGATTCCGAGGACATCGAGGAAAAATTGCAGGAGGCCAGAGACAATCTGGATCTTTCCGAGAAGAAGAACGCCCTGACCATGGCCAGCAGTTCCGCCGGCGTGAAGGATGCCAAGCGGTCCATGGACTATCAGATCGTCACCGCCCAGGAATCTCTGACCGCTGCGGAAGAGAACGTTGCCAAGGAGCAGGAGACTTACGACAGCCTTTGCGGCACCTATAACGGTAAGCAGAATGATACCAACAAGGCCTGGGATCTGTATCTGAAGGCGGTAGCCGTCAGGGAAGAGGCCCAGAAGGCGCTGGATGAGGCAGGAGAGCAGGCAGAAAACTATGAAGAACTGAAGGCTGCCCTGGAAGCGGCGATGCAGGCAGAGGCAAATGCCAAGGCGGCCCATGACGCCGCAAAAGCAATCTCCGATGCTGCAGCAGATGCCGCAAACGCGCAGTTCTATGTGTTAAAATCCGCAAAAAAGACCTTCAGTGACCAGCAGAGGTCCTATGAGCAGACCGTGGCAAATGCCCAGAGCTCTTATAACAGTGCACTGAACAGCCAGGCCCAGACCAGCCTGTCTCTGACCACCGACGCGCAGGAAAAGCAGATCGAGGATTATGAGGAGCAGCTGGATCTGGTGAATCTCTACGCACCCATATCCGGCGTCGTGACGGCCTGCAATTTCCGGCAGGGAGAGAAATACGCCCAGGGCCCCATCCTGACGGTCCAGGATACTTCCGATTATAAGATCAAGGCCTTTGTGTCCGAATATGATATCAGCGATATCCGGGTGGGACAACGGGTTCTGATCAAGACCAATGCCACCGGCAATGAGGAAATGGAAGGCGAAGTACTCTTTGTTTCTCCCACTGCTTCCAAGGACCAGACTAGCATAAAATACGAGGTCCAGATAGGATTTAAGGAAAAGCAGGAGAGACTTCGTCTGGACATGTCCGCATCTCTCAGCATTATTGTGGATGAGCACATGGGAGCCCTCACCGTTCCCTACACCGCGGTTCAGACTGCGGAGGACGGAAGTACTTTCGTGGAGGTGCACCAGGCGGACGGAAGCTTTAAAGTGGTTCCCGTTCAGATCCTGATGGAAAGCAGTTACTATACGGAAGTTGCGGGAGAGGGCCTGAAGGAAGGCGATAAGGTGAAAGTGATCGAAAGCAGCGGTGAGCTGGATATGAACGAGCTGCTGTATTTCTAATATCGGAGCAACTATGGATACGGAAGAAAAAAACTCGCTCCTGCGCCTGCGCGGGATCATCAAACGATTTTATATCGGCCAGCCCAATGAGCTCCAGATCCTGAATGGGATCGACATGGACGTTACCCGGGGAGAATTTGTTTCCATTGTCGGAGCCTCCGGCTCTGGAAAGACCACCCTCATGAACGTCATTGGGCTTTTGGATCGGCCAACTTTTGGAAAATACTTCATCGACGGGCTGGATATCGATCTGGCCAATGACACCGAGCTGTCCTTTGTCCGGAACCAGAAGATCGGATTTGTGTTCCAGACCTACAATCTGGTTCCCAAGACCAATGCCATCAAAAATGTGGAGCTTCCTATGCTCTATGCGGGCGTTCCCCGGAAAGAGCGGACGGAAAAAGCGGAAATGCTTCTGGAGATGGTGGGAATGGCTGACCGCATGAAGCATATGCCGGAGGAGCTTTCCGGCGGACAAAAGCAGCGTGTGGCCATCGCCCGCAGTCTGGCCAATGACCCTGCCATCATTCTGGCGGATGAGCCCACCGGTGCACTGGATTCCAAGACCGGTCGTATCGTGATGGATCTGTTTCACAAGCTGAACCAGGAGGGCAAGACCATCCTTTTGATCACCCATTCCCATGAACTGGCGGAAGAGACCCAGCGGATCATCTCCATCAGCGACGGCAGCATTACCGGGGAGAGAGTGGTGGAACGTCCGCCTCTTGCAAAGGAGGGTGAAGCATGCTCTTAGGAGAAAACATACGAATGGCTTTCACCAGCCTGAGAGCCAATAAATCCCGTGCGCTTCTGACCATGCTGGGCATCATCATCGGTATCGCCTCCGTGATCGCCATCATGACCGTCGGTAATTCCCTGTCCAACGCTCTGACATCCTCCATGCAGAGTCTGGGTGCCAGTAACATCTCCGTCTATCTGACCCAGAAGCGGGTGGAAGAGGAAAAACGGGAGGACGGCATTATCTTTGGAACCGTGGAGACGGATCCAACTGCGACAATGGAAGACCTGATCACGCTGGAAATGATCCAGGGCATGAGCGAAAAATTCGGGGATCAGATCCGAGCGATCTCCATCAATAAATCCGTTACGAACGACACGGTCAAGGTTGGCACCAACTCTGCGGATATCTCCATTTCCGGTGTCAGCAACGGATATTTTATGGGAAACAACAAAGAACTTCTCGCCGGGACATATTTTACCGATCAGGAGATTTCCGGTAAAAAAACAGCCGCTATTGTATCCGAATCCATGGTGAAAAAGCTGTGGGAGGTGGATCCGCAGGAGGCCATAGGCAAGGATTTTGAGGTCACGATCAACGAGACCACCATGATGCTGACGGTGACCGGTGTATACAAGCAGGAAGAAAATGCCATGATTTCCCTGATGATCTCTACGGCTACCGATGTTTACATTCCCCTGTCCCTGGCGTGTGACCTGATGCACAACCGGTTATTTGCCAGCTTCGATGTGGTGGCGGGAGAGGGTGTGGATCCCACCGCCCTTTCCGGGCAGATCAAGGATTATCTTTCCGGGTTTTACCGTGACAATCAGTTCTATACCATCGACAGCTTCTGCATGGCATCCATGGTGGAGTCCATGGGAGACATGATGGGGGCGGTGACCAAGGCTATCTCCCTGGTGGCCGGGATTGCGCTCCTGGTAGGCGGCATCGGCGTTATGAACATCATGCTGGTGTCCGTGACGGAGAGGACCCGGGAGATCGGTACCAGAAAAGCGCTGGGTGCCACCAATGCGTCCATCCGGCTGCAGTTCATCATCGAGTCCATGATCATCTGCCTCATCGGCGGCACCATCGGCGTCGGCCTGGGCCTGGGTCTGGGCGCCCTGGGCGCAAAACTCATGGGTTACGCGGCTTCACCTTCTTTGGGCAGTATCCTGGGAAGTCTGATCTTTTCCATGGCCATCGGCCTGTTTTTCGGATATTACCCGGCGAATAAGGCAGCCATGATGAACCCCATCGAGGCGCTGCGGTATGAGTAATGCCTCTGAACCGGGGACTTTTGGACAATGAGGATTATTAGAAAAGGAGAGGCCTGTGGACGTTGCGTCAGCAGAACTGGCGTCTTACATGGTCTCCACAAGCGTATGGGTTCGGGTGTGCCCCACCCTACCGAATGTTCAGTTAACCTGCCGTCATCAGCAATCCTTTCTTAAGTATGTTGGTGGCGGCATTTTTATCCCTGCCGTGAATCATATGACACTTAGGACATTCCCATTCTCTGACCGAGAGGTTTTTGACCAGCGGATTTTTGTACCCGCACAGGCTGCAGGTCTGGCTACTCGGGTAGAAGGTTGGAACCTTTATGACCTCCCGGCCATACCATGAAGCCTTGTATTCGAGCATCGTAAAGAACCTCGACTGCGAGTAGCTTGCTATGCGCCGTGCGAGTTTATGGTTACGGGCCATTCCCTTGATGTTTAAGTCTTCGACACAGATCGTTTGGTTTTCACGGATCAGTATCGTGGACTGTTTCTGTAGGAAATCATTGAGGTCAAGGAAACGGTTCTTGAGGAACTTAATAAACAGACCGAGGAAGCGATTCAGAAGATGGTCGATACAGAAGCACAAAATGAATTTATGAGGTACGCATTCCTCAAAGAATCGAAGACACCAGTCGGTAAACTTGTCGCCGGAGCCTGGCGAAAGTTCAAGGAATGGTGGGATGAACATAAGCGTAAGGTCGTTGAAGAAAAAACGAGGGAGAGCGTTCTCGGAAAACTTACGGAGCTAAAGAAAGAAACCTCCGAGCAGCCAAGGAAACCGATTATACAGAGAAAGAACAGAGGACTTGAACTGGAATAACCATTTTCTTAAATGACAGTAACGGGGGCGTGGCAAGCTCACGTTATATGGTCGGTAGGGAAGAAATTATCCTATGAAGTAACAATAACGCATGGTATAATATTTTACATCTTGCCATCATATAGGCTAGCGTAATTGTGCAAGTCCGCTTGCACTTTTGAATTGGATATAATGAGCAAAGAGAGATGAAGCAATTATATGGTTGATTTTTCAACGATTACAGCGTGCGGTGAATGTTGCGTAGGCTGTTCAAAAAAGATTGATGGCTCCTGCCCCGGATGCATAGAGGCTGATGGACGAGTTCCGGAATGGGCCAGATCGGGAATGTGTAAGATACACGCTTGCTGTAAGGAACATAATGCACGTTTCTGTGGCTTGTGTAGTGAGTTCCCATGTGAAAAACTACCACAAATGATATCTTGGAATCCGAAGATTGTTCAGCATCTTTCAGCTTTGCGGGATGAATATATAATCCGAAATATCTCAACAAAATACGCAGTCAGAAGGTTATCAGAGGCTGACCTCGCAGATGTTACAGTGCTCTGCGAGAAGAACACATTATATTATCAATACTGTCCGCCGTTTGTATCAGAAGAGAGTATACGTGGCGATATGAATGCTTTACCGCCCGGAAAAACAATGACTGACAAGTATTATGTCGGCTTTTATGATGGTGAAAAGTTAGTAGCGATATTGGACCTGATAATATCATTTCCGAATAAAGGAACCGCATTTATTGGTTTCTTTATGATGGACACTGAAGTACAGAATTGTGGAGTGGGAAGTGAGATAATATCTGAGTTATGCTTTTCTTTGAAGCAAATTGGTATGGAAGAAGTAAGACTTGGATGGGTTCAGGGTAATCCCCAGGCAGAGCACTTTTGGATAAAGAATGG
>JAILAF010000033.1 GCA_024681775.1 Lachnospiraceae bacterium | reverse complement strand
TGGGGATCGATATCCCCTATGTCCCCAAGGGCTTTTATATCGGGAACTTCCAGATCGCTTTCTATGGCCTGATCATTGCCATCGGCATGCTGATCGGTATCCTGACCGCATCCTATAACGCAAAGCGCACAGGGCAGAAATCCGATACCTACTACGATTTTTCCGTGTATGCCATCATTTTCTCCGTCATCGGCGCCCGGATCTATTATGTGATCTTCGCCTGGGAGTATTACAAGGATGATCTGAAGAGCATTTTCAATCTTCGGCAGGGAGGCCTGGCCATCTATGGTGGTGTGATCACGGCCTTTATCGTGATCTTTGTATTCTGCAGGCTCAAGAAGATCAATCCCTACGAACTGGGGGACACGGGCCTCATCAGCCTGATCCTGGGACAGGCCATCGGTCGCTGGGGGAACTTCACCAACCGGGAGGTCTTCGGCGAGTATACGGATAGTCTCCTGGCCATGCGGCTGCCGGTGGAGGATGTGAGAGCGAGGGATATCTCGGAGAGCATCCTGGCCCACATGGAGGCCGGGCAGAATTACATCCAGGTCCATCCCACCTTCTTATATGAAAGTCTGTGGAACCTGGCCCTCTTTCTCCTGATGATGGTGCTACTGAAAAAGAAGCATTTCCATGGAGAACTGTGCCTGCTGTATCTGGGAGGCTACGGCCTGGGACGCTTCTGGATCGAGGGGATCCGCACCGATACGCTCTTTTTGCCGGGCACTACGCTGCCGGTATCCCAGCTCCTGGCGGGGATCATGGTGGTTTTCTCCGTGGTGCTGGAGATCCTCCTGTTACGGAAGATGAAAGGAGCGTATCCTTATCCGTATAAAAATTTGGCGTCCGCTGCGGACTCCGAAAAATAACCTGTTTTCTTAAGAACTTCTTAAAGATTCGGCTTTCGGGCCGGATCTTTTTCTTTTTCCTCAAAAAATTTTCTTTTGTGGGATTTTCTCCCACCGGTACCAAATGCGGGACACTTCGTCCCACTCGCACCTATATATGGTGGTTTGACAGAAAAAATCCACCAAAAATCAGCCCCGGGACACCAGGGTATTTTTGTACATTTTGCACAGAACAAAATCTTAAGATTTCGTAAGAATTTTCGCCCGAAACCCTTGATTTTACGGATGCAATAGGGTATATTTTTACTTGTGAGTGGGATGAAGTGGGATGAAAACCATATAAAGTGGGATGAAAACTGAGGAAGGGAGGATGCCGATCCGTGTACGAAGAAGGCCTGGTTGGTGAGTATTACCACACCATAGACAGCAAAAACAGATTGAGCATCCCATCCAGATTCCGTTCCGTTTTGGGCGACCACTTCGTGATCTCTAAGGGCGTTGAGAACTGCCTCATCATCTACACGCTGGAAGAGTGGGATGCCTTTCAGGGCAGACTCGCAGAGCTGAACAACTTTGATGAGGATGCCAGAGCGATCAAGCGTTTCTTCGGTTCCGGTTCCGCTTATGTGGATGTGGACCCCCACGGACGCATTTTGATCCCCGCTCCCTTAAAGGAGTACGCAGGACTGACCAGAGATGTGACCATTGTGGGTGACACCGGCGGCAGAGGCGAGATCTGGGACAGCGACGCATGGACCGCAACGACTTCCCAGGAGAGCCCCGCTACCCTGACCAAGAATCTGATGGCGAAAGGCTTCAAGGGCTGATGGAAGCAAAAAATTCGGAATTTTCCCATATCTCGGTGATGTTGCATGAGGTCATCGAGCAGATGGCGGTGAAGCCCGAAGGGATCTACATGGACGGCACCCTGGGCGGCGCGGGTCACTCCCACGCCATCGCGGAACGCCTCACCACCGGCCATCTCTACGGCATCGACCGGGACGAGGAGGCCATCCGGGCGGCAGGCGAGAGGCTGTCGGATCTGCCGGGACGCTACACCATCCTCCGGGGCAATTACCGGGACGGTGTAAGGCGCCTGCAGGAGCAGGGCGTTACCGGAGTCGACGGGATCCTGTTGGACCTGGGCGTCAGCTCCAGACAGTTTGACACCCCGGAGCGAGGCTTTTCCTACCGCTTCGACGGACCGCTGGACATGCGGATGGATCAGCGCCAGACCCTGACGGCGGCAGACATTGTCAATACCTACCCGGAGAAAGAGCTCTTCCGGATCATCCGGGATTACGGCGAGGACAGATTCGCTGCGAATATCGCAAAGCATATCGCAGCGGCACGGAGCAAGGCTCCCATCCGGACCACTTTTGAACTGAACGAGATCATCAAGGCGGCGATCCCCGCCAGGATGCGACAGAACGGACATCCTTCCAAACAGACCTTCCAGGCGCTCCGCATTGAGTGCAACGGCGAACTGGAGGCACTGCAGAGCTCGCTGGAGGAGATGGTCGATTTTCTTAAGCCCGGCGGTCGCCTTTGTGTGATCACCTTCCATTCCCTGGAAGACCGGATCGTTAAGAACGTATTTAAAACCTGCGAAAACCCCTGCACCTGCCCGCCGGATTTCCCCATCTGTACCTGCGGCAAGGTCAGCAAGGGCAGAAATATTACGAAAAAACCCATCACTGCGGGCGAGGAAGAGCTGGAAAGCAACTCTCGCTCCAAAAGCGCCAAACTGAGAGTATTTGAGGCATCGGGGAGATAGGAGATACAGACAGCATGGAAGCATACAACAGAAGCGGATACCGCACAGAGCGCATGAGTAGAGGAGCAGGCGGATATCAGTACGGTACCGCGGCCAGAAATTATCGTCAGCCTCATCAGGCAGAGAGAGAATATCGCGCAAATCAGGCTTCTCCCGAGAGGAAGAGACTCCACATCGTGGATATCGCAGGAAGTCTGCTGGTTTTGGCCGCATTTGCCATTTGTGCCCTGGTGATGGTAAACTATGTAAGATTGCAGGGGGAGCTGACCGCAGCCCGTCGCGCCGTATCTGCGCAGGAGATCCGTCTTTCCGAGATGAGATCCCAGAATGATGCGCGCTACAGCGAGATCCTGGCAGGCGTGAACCTCGGTGAGATCGAGAGCATCGCCAGAGAAGAACTGGGCATGAATTACGCGGGCGAAGGTCAGATGATCTACTACAGCACCGACACCACGGACTACATGCGCAAGGTAATAGGAACGGATTAGAAACAATGGCCAGATACGATCGCCGAAATGAAAATACGGAAGACTCCGGAGAGAGCAGAAGGCGGACTTTTAAGCCGCAGGCGCCCTTACGCCGGGTGAGAAACACAAAGCTACTGGTGGCACTGGTTGTCCTACTGGTAGCTTTACTTGCTTTAGTGGCGAGGCTCGTTTACATCATTCAGGCCCATGGCGCGGAGTACCAGAAAATGGTCCTGATCAACCAGGCATATGACACCACCGTCATTCCCTTCCGGAGGGGCGATATCGTTGATTCCAAGGGTTCCATCCTGGCTTCTTCCGAGCGGGTCTACAACATGGTGGTTGACCCTTCTGTCATTTTGACCTATGACGATCACAGATACTACGAGCCCACCATGCGTGAGCTGGGGAACTGCTTCCCGGATCTGGATCTCCAGGCCATCCGCAGCTATATCACCGCCAATCCCGATTCAAAATACTATATCCCCGAGAACGGCAGACGCCTTACCTATTCTCAGATCGCAGCCTTTAAGGCCGTGCAGAGCGAGAACGACTACGTCCGGGGGGTCTATTTTGAGGAAGAGTACCGCAGAGTCTACCCCAACGGTTCTCTTGCTTCCAGCATCCTGGGCTTTACCACCGGCAGCAACAGCGTGGGCGGTATGTACGGCCTGGAGGGCTTTTACGAGGATGTGCTGGTGGGCACCGACGGCAGAGAGTACGGCTACCAGAATGAAGATTCCTCCCTGGAACGGACGGTGAAGGACGCCATCGACGGCTACACCCTCCACACCACCATCGATGCCTATGTGCAGGCCGTGGTGGAAAAATACCTTCGGGAGTTTAACGAGACCTACAAGAACAATCAACACGTGGGAAACGGCGCGGAGAATCTGGGCTGCGTCATCATGGATATCGATTCCGGCGAGATCCTGGCCATGGCCCAGTTCCCGGATTACGATCCTTCCGACTACAAGAACACGGACCCTCTGCTGGGCACCAGACTCATCGAAGCGGTGCAGAACGAGCGGGGCTATACAGAGTATAAGAAGACCGACACCTACATCACCCAGGAGGTCCTGGACTCCCTGGACAGCAGTCAGCTGAACGTGAATTTTGCTTCCCTCTGGAAGAATTTCTGCGTCTCCAACACCTATGAGCCCGGATCCGTGGCGAAGCCCTTCACCGTGGCAGCTGCCCTGGAGGACGGCTCCATCACCGGCAACGAGGTCTTCACCTGCAACGGCTTCCTGGAGGTGGGAGATTACAAGATCAAGTGCCACAACTATATCGCCGGTGGCGACGGCGCCGTATCCGTGCAGGATTCCATTGCCTGGTCCTGCAACGTGGCGCTTATGAAGATCGGCCAGGCCATGGGAAAGGAAGAGTTCTGCAAGTTCCAGCAGATCTTTAATTTCGGACTGAAGACCAACGTGGATCTGGCAGGAGAGGCGAGAACGGCCAGCCTGGTCTATGATAAGAATTCCATGTTGCCCACCGATCTGGCGACCAACACCTTCGGTCAGAACTTTGACGTGACCATGATCCAGATGATCACCGGATTTTGCAGTCTCATCAACGGCGGCTACTATTACGAGCCACACCTGGTGAACAAGATCACGAATTCCTCCGGCGCCGTCATCGAGAACATCGAGCCCAGACTCATCAAGCAGACGGTGTCCGAGAGCACTTCCGAGCAGATCCGGGAGTATTGCAGGGCCGTGGTCATGCCCGAGGGCGGCGACCGCAGGACCGGCAAGACCGCCAGACCTGCAGGCTATGCCATCGGCGGCAAGACCGGAACGGCGCAGACACTGCCCCGAGGCAACGGGGAGTATGTGGTATCCTTTATGGGTTATGCCCCTGCGGACGATCCCCAGATCGCCATCTATGTGGTGGTGGACAGACCCAATGTGAAGGAGCAGGACGATGCAAAATACGCCACCCGCATTGTGCGGAACGTTCTGACGGAAGTCCTGCCGTACCTGAACATTTATATGACCGAGTCCCTCTCCGAGGCGGAGCTGGCAGAGCTGGCGGAAAAGCAGCTGGACAACACGCTGCAGTTCGGCGGATCCGACCACAAGACCGCGGATGCGGAAGAGGAGATGACGCCGGAGACCGTGACCGACGGAGACATCATCGATCCCACCGGCGAAAAATCCAGGATCTATCCCATCTGGATGACCTATCCCATCGATCCTGCCACCGGATACCGGGTGAGCCCCGAGGGTGCATTCTTTGATGCCTACACGGGAGAGCCCATCGGAGGAGACACCGGTGCACTGGACGATACGGTGCCTGACAATGACAATCTGATAGAAGGCCAGAGCGACGAAACCGGAGTGCGATAAATGGCAGAAGCGAGAACATACAATCAAAGAAGACGATCCGGGCAGAACTCTCCGGAAGAGGTGCGCCGTCCCGTCCGCAGACGTTACGCCCTCTGGGAGCAGCTGGACCTGTCCCTGATCCTGAATCTGCTGATCATCATGGGCTTCGGTCTGCTGATGGTCTATTCCGCCAGCTCTTACAGCGCACTGCGGATGTTCAGTGAGCAGGCCCACTTTTTCAAGCGGCAGCTCCTTTGGGACGTGGTGGGACTGGTCCTCGGTCTGGTGGTGGTCTTTGTCCCCTACGGGATCTACAAAAAGTTTGCTCTGGTGATCTATCTGATCTCCCTGGCATCCATTTTTCTGGTGATCCCCTTCGGCAACGAGTCCCACGGCGCCTCCCGCTGGGTGGTGATCCCCGGGACCAAGCTGCAGTTTCAGCCCTCGGAGATCGTCAAGATCGCCATCATCCTCTTTGTGGCATTTATGATCAACCGCCTGGGAGAGTCCGTTAATACCCTCCAGGGCATGGCGCTGGTCTTTGTTCCTACCCTGCCGGCCATGGCCCTGATCTTCGGGCTTACCAGCCACCTGAGTTCCGCCCTCATCGTCCTGGGCATCACCATCATGATGCTGTTTATCTCCTGTCGGGACTACAAGTTTTTCCTGGGGGTCTTTATTCTCCTGGGGCTCATCGCTGCCGGCGTCTGTGCCTACGTGGCCTCATCGGATCTGTCGGAGGGCAACTACCGCTTCGGCCGTATCGTGGCCTGGCTCTACCCGGAGCTGTCCACGGATGAGACCGCCCACCAGATCCTGAATTCCCTTTACGCCATCGGAAACGGCGGCTTCTGGGGAAAGGGACTGGGTCAGAGCGTGCAGAAGATCAGCGCGCTGCCCGAGCCTCACAACGACTTTATCTTTGCCATCATCTGCGAAGAACTGGGTGCCTTCGGCGCCATCGTTCTGGTGCTTTTGTATGTGCTGCTGCTGTTCCAGATGTACCGCGTGGCCCGCAGGACGAAAGACCGTTTCGGCTTCCTTCTGGTGGTGGGCGTCATGGCACATATCGCCATCCAGGTGGTGCTGCACATCGCGGTGAATACCAATTCCATGCCCAATACCGGCGTCAGCCTTCCCTTTGTCAGCTACGGCGGATCCTCCGCGGTGCTGCTGATCGTGGAGATGGGGCTGGTGCTGAGCGTGCAGCGGCAGAATGTGATTTCGGAGAGCGATTATGAGACGAAGTAGGATCATCATCAGGATCGTTATCCTCCTGGCCCTCATCGCCGCTTTGCTGTACGGCGTCTACTATGTGCTGACCAATTATCGGATCTCCCCGGAAAAAACCTATGTGGAGGGCAACACCCACTACACGGACCGGGAGATCACGGACATGGTCATGAGCGGTCCTTTAGGGGATAATTCCCTGGTGCTTTCCTTCCGCTTCAAGGACAAAAAGATCGAGGACGTGCCCTTTGTGGACTCGGTCACGGTGACCATCCTTTCCCGGGATTCCGTGCGGATCTCGGTCTATGAGAAGGCGCTGGCAGGGTATGTGAAATACCTGGACCACTATTTCTACTTTGACAAGGACGGTTATGTGGTGGAGAGCTCGAACCTGCTGACCCAGGGGATCCCCCAGGTGACGGGGCTGGATTTTTCCGGCGTGGCGCTGGGAGAGCGGCTCATTGAGGACAATGAGGATATTTTCGAAAAGACCCTGCAGCTCACCAAGCTGATGGATAAATACGTCCTCTCCGTGGACCGGATTCATTTTCACGGCACCGGCCGGGTCACCCTCTATTTCGGGGATGTCCGGGTGGATCTGGGAAATGAGGCGGCCTACCTGGAGGACAAGGTCATGCGTCTGCCGGAGATCCTAAAACATCTGACGGACAAAAAAGGCGTCCTGGATATGGAGGAGTACAATTTCGAAGGGATCTATATCTTTTCCCCGGACAAGGATTGACGGTGCGGGCGCTCCCGTCTGCGTTTCCACGGGGCGTTCCGGGCTTCCGTGAAACTTGTGAAACTGTCTGAAAATAAGAAAAGCGGTTGAAAAAATAAAAAATTTCTAATATTATTATCAGTGTGTATTTTGAGATAAGTATGTCGCGGCGTTTTTGCTGCTTGTTTTGATAAGTCTGAATCGGGAGGACACTATCGTGATTGACATTATTCAGGAAGAATCTCAGGTTGGAGCGAAGATTGTGGTCATCGGTATCGGCGGGGCCGGCAACAATGCGCTCAACCGTATGATCGAAGAAGGAATCGAGGGCGTGGAGTTCATTGCCATGAACACCGACCAGCAGGCGCTGTCCGGCTGTAAGGCTCCCAACAAGATCAAATTGGGAAAAGGAATCCGCGGTGCAGGCGCACATCCCGAGGTGGCCGAGAAAGCAGCCGAGGAGAGTGCCGACAAGATCAAAGAGGCGCTGAACGGCGCTGAGATGGCCTTTATCACCTGCGGTATGGGTAAGGGAACCGGTACCGGCGCATCTCCCGTGGTTGCCCGCATCTCCAAGGAGATGGGCATTCTGACCGTTGGCATCGTGACCAAACCTTTCGAGTGGGAGGCCAGCAGATGTGAGGCCAACGCCAGAGCCGGTATTGAGAAGATCTCCCAGTATCTGGACACCATGGTGGTGATCCCCAATGACAAGCTCATCGATCTGGTGGATCGGAAGGATGATCTGAACGCAGGCTTCCGCATGGCGGACAGCGTGCTCCATATGGCAGTCAAGGGCGTTACCAGCATCATCAATACCAACGAGCTGGTGAACGTAGACTTTGAAGACATCCGTACCGTTATGGAGGACAAGGGCCTCGGTCACATCGGTATCGGCGTCGGCACCGGCGACAACCGTGCCGAGATGGCAGTAGAGCAGGCAGTCAACAGCCCTCTTCTGGAGACTACCATTAATTCCGCAACGGATCTGCTGGTGAACATCACCGGCGATGTGAACCTGAACGATGTGAAGGTGGTCAACACCTACATTACCAATCTCACCGGCAGCGGTGTGAATCTGATCACCGGTCTGAACCAGGACAAGTCCGAGCCCGACACATGCAAGGTGACCCTCATTGCAACCGGCCTGGAAGCTCCCTCCGAGCAGGTGAGCGCACCTACCTTTGCAAAGCCCGTCGCAGGAATGCAGGGAACCCGCCAGGGCGCTGCAGCTCCCCATTTTGTACCCGGTTCCGCACAGGGCCAGGCACCCGCGCCCCAGCGCAGCGCACAGCCCAGCCTGCATTTTGATTTCGATACCGGATTCGGCGGCGGACAGAGTGCCGGCCATCCTCAGGGCCGCTCCACTGTCGCTCCCGCACAGCCCGCACAGGGCCGTCCGAGACAGGCCGAGACCGATTTTAAGTTCGCGCCTTTCATGAAGAAGGACAACACAGATCAATAACAGGGGCAAAAGCCAAAAATGTGAGTTATGCTTGCATAAACGAGCATTTTGGCTTTATGACCCGCCCAGACATGAGCAAGAAGCAATTTCCCGCGAAGCAGGGAAATTAGCGGATTGCGAATGGATGGAGAATTGCGAGAGCTGCGAAGCAGCGAAGCAATTCGTGTGATTAGATACGGAGTAAGACCATGGTTTCAGCAGATGACATTCTCTCAATGGAATTTCTTAAGATGACGGAGTTCACCGGAAGCAGTGAAGGTCTGCGTTATCGCATGGAGTGCAAGGTGACGGAAGAGCCCGCGGGAGAGAATGAGGAGCCGAAAAAGGTAAAGACCCTCCTCTGCACCATCTGGCCGGAACCCTTTAATTTCCATACCACGCCCGAAGAGCAGAAGGAACGGAAGGAATTCTCCTTCGACCGGGACGGTGTAACGGATGCGGTGGCCTGGATCAACGACAGGCTGTTCGAAGAGCCCGAGAAATGGGCCGGCGCCGCATCGAATTGGGATTCCTACCGACTTCCCAAGGTATGACGGAGCCAACCAGAAAGGGAAATCCTTATGAAGTGTCCTTATTGCGGAAATGACAATTCGCGCGTGATCGACTCCCGACCCGCCGATGATAATGCATCCATTCGCCGCCGCAGGATCTGCGATGATTGCGGCAAGCGTTTTACCACTTATGAGAAGGTGGAGACCATCCCCCTGATCATCATCAAAAAAGACAACAACCGTGAGGCCTTTGACCGGAACAAGGTCCGCTCCGGTGTCCTGCGGGCATGCCACAAGCGTCCCGTCAGCGCCGATCAGATCGACAGTCTGGTGGATGAGGTGGAGAACGAGATCTCTTCTCTGGAGGAGAAGGAGATCCCCAGCGATGTGGTGGGTGAGCTGGTGATGGAGAAGCTCAAAGACCTGGATCCCGTGGCTTATGTGCGTTTTGCCTCCGTCTATCGCGAGTTCAAGGATGTGAATACCTTCATGGATGAACTGAAGGGAATGCTGAATCACTGATCAATGGTTTGCCCGGTGCGCAGCGGATGCGTTCCGGGCAAATGTGTATATTTTATAAACAATTCTTAAAAAAACGGGAAATGGGTTAACAAGGGGGACCAAATATCCGATACTGTAGGTGGATTGGGAATGGATTCCCGAAAAACGGAAAGGAGGAAAGGGCATGAGAATCGGCGCAATGACGGATTACAGTTCCATATTGCAGAATTATCGTGTACCTGAGATCCCCTCCGTAAGCCTCGATGAGGTAAAGCTCCAGGATCAACGGAAGGCCCTTGAAAACACTGCCTCCCCTGCAGCGAGCCCCCTGTCGGAGCAGACTCGTCCACGGAGGGACGCGGCACTGGAGGATATTTCTCTCGGAGGTCAGAAAGAGTTCGGCTACATCGGAAAGGACAGTGATCTTCTGGCGCTGGATCGAGACGGCATCGCTTCTGAAAACCAGAAGGATCAGCTCCTTCAGCAGTACCGCTTCTTCGCCGGCACCCAGAGCAGCGCTCTGGTGGACAATTCCGACGGCGTTGTTGTTGCAAAACCCTTTTAGTCGACAGAGAAATATGCTACTGTAAAGTCCGGATGACATGTGCATCCGGACTTTTTTGTATCAATACAAATCGTCCCGTGATGCGCCAAACGAGGTACTTTATGATCTATATGGACAATGCGGCTACCACGCCGCTGGACGAACGTGTTTTGCGGAAAATGATGCCCTTTTTGCAGGGACTGTGCGGGAATGCAGGTACAGCCTACGGCCCCGGCCGGGATGCCAGGAATGCCCTGGAACGGGCAAGGCAATCCGTGGCAGCCCTCATCGGCGCGCGGCCTGAGGAGATCTTTTTTACCTCCGGCGGTACGGAATCCGACAACTGGGCTCTGCGGATGGGACTTCAGGCTTCCGGCAGGAGAGGGCTCATCGTCTCTGCCATCGAGCACCCTGCGGTGCTGCGCACGGCGGAGAGCCTGCAAAAAGAAGGAGTGCGCCTGACGGTGCTGCCGGTGAACGGAGAGGGCTTTGTGGAGCCGGAGACCCTGGCAAATGCTCTTTCGGGAGATACGGGTCTGGTCAGTGTCATGGCGGCCAACAACGAGATCGGTACCATCCAGCCCATCCATGAGCTGGCGTCCCTGACCCATGGCGCAGGCGCGCTGTTTCACACCGATGCGGTCCAGGCCTTCGGGCAGATCCCCATGGATGTGCAGGGGGATGGGATCGACCTCTTAAGCGCCAGTGCCCACAAGCTGTATGGCCCCAAAGGAGTCGGCATGCTCTATGTGCGGCGCGGAATTCCCATGATGCCCCTCATCAGCGGTGGCGGTCAGGAACGGGGGAGACGCTCCGGAACGGAAAATATCCCGGGGATCGTGGGCTTCGGGGAAGCCTGCAGACTCGCTTCGGAGGAGATGGAAGGGCGGAATGAAGCAAAAGCCGCCTTGCAGAAGGTTTTTCTGGACAGGCTCCTTTCCGAAAATCCCCATGTATTGCTAAACGGTGCCCGGGAGAACAGACTCCCCGGCAATGTGAATATCTCCCTGCCCGGCGCCTCCGGGGAGACCATGCTGATCCTGCTGGATCAAAAGGGGATCTGCGCATCCTCCGGCTCTGCCTGCGCCACGGGATCCGTGGAGCCTTCCCATGTCTTGCTGGCCCTGGGCCGCAGCGCGCTGGAAGCGAAGGGGTCCCTGCGTCTGTCCTTTTCCGAGCACAATACGGCAGAGGAGGCAGCGCTGGTCTGCGACGTGATCCGGGAGGAGGCGGAGCGCCTGCGGGGTATGTCGCTTGCCTATGAGACGTATTGTAAGAGCGCAGATTCGCCCGTGTGATCTCTCTTCGCAGGAGATAGATGTCGGACAAAAACGCTGATGCGATATTTTTGTAAGGAACAGAAGGATGAAAAAGGTAGTGGTCGGCATGTCCGGAGGCGTGGATTCCTCCGTGGCTGCCTTGCTTTTGAAAAATCTGGGATACGATGTCATCGGCGTTACCATGCAGATCTGGCAGCCGGAGACTCCGGAGCGGATTGCCTGCGAGGGCGGATGCTGCGGGCTCAGCGCCGTGACGGATGCCGCAGCGGTGGCGGAGGTGCTGGGGATCCCGCACTACGTCATGAATTTCCGGGAGGAGTTTAAGGACCGGGTGATCTCGTATTTTACCCGGGAATATCTGCAGGGCAGGACACCCAACCCCTGCATCGCCTGCAACCGGTATGTGAAGTGGGAGAGCCTGCTGCAGCGGAGCCTGGAGCTGGGGGCGGACTACATCGCCACGGGTCATTACGCCAGAGTGGAGTCCCTTCCGAACGGCCGTATCGCCATCAAAAATGCGGCTACCGCCCGGAAGGACCAGACCTATGCCCTCTACAGTCTGACCCAGGACCAGCTGGCCCATACCCTGTTCCCCGTGGGGGACTATGAGAAGGAGGAGATCCGGCGCATGGCCCTGGAAGCAGGGCTGCCGGTGGCAAATAAGCCCGACAGCCAGGAGATCTGCTTCGTACCGGACGGGGACTATGCCGCCTTTATCGAGGAAGAGTGTGACGGAAAGGTGCCTCCTGCCGGAGACTTCGTGGATGCCTCCGGGAACCGGATCGGTCCCCACAAGGGCATCACCCACTATACCGTGGGGCAGCGCCGGGGGCTCGGGATCCCTGCGGGCCACAGGATCTTTGTGACGCAGCTTCGCCCGGAGACGAACGAAGTGGTGTTGGGAGAGGACGCGGATCTGTGGAAGAACGACGTCTATGTCGGTGATGTGAGCTGGATGAAGCGGGACGGGATCACGGAGCCTCTGAAGGTACTGGCCAAGATCCGCTACAACCACAAGGGTGATGCGGCCACGCTGTATCCGCAGGAAGACGGAGCGGTGCTGTGCAGATTTGACAGTCCTGTCAGGGCGGCAACACCCGGCCAGGCATGTGTCTTCTACGAGGACGGATACGTGCTGGGAGGCGGCACCATCCTGCGGGCAGAGTAAGTGGGCAGTATTGCGCCTTTTCCGGCACCGGGAACGGGTGCCAAAGCAGGAGCGGGAAGCGCTCCGGTGCGGATTTTGAATGGGAGGAGTCTGGTATGGATGATTCTCTGCGGGAATTTCTGGATGCCATGGAAGCGGAGCGGGAGTCTGTGGGCGCTGCCGGAGGAGCGCCTGCGGGCAGTGCTTTTCTGGGGGCCCTTGGCAGGATGACTTCCGAAGCGGCCTATGCCCCCGCGGTGCGTCATCTGGCGGAGATGGGATATACCACAGAGGAGATCAAAGGACAGCTCCTGTATCCCGCCACCTGCGAGCAGATCGAGGGGGTGTTGCGGGAGAGCCGCCAAAAGGCGGCGTCCGGCGAATCGGAATACGTCTATGTGAAGGATACGGACAAATACGGCAAGCCCACCTTTCGAAGAGTGCGGAAGAGCGAGGCCGATAAATAAGACGGATCAAAAAAGCGCCCTGAGGGCGCTTTTTGCGTTAAGCGTGCAGATGCCGAAGTACGGATCTGTGCTTTCGGATCAGAGCTTCCGGAACTCGGGGGTGCGCTTCTCGTAGATCGTATAGTAATCGAACCCGCATTCCTTTGCCACTGCGGCGGCATCGGCAAAGCCCTGGGCCACCCGCTCCGGAACGTGGGCATCGGAGCCGATGGTGAGGAGCTCTCCTCCCAGCTCACGATAGCGCTTAAGAATGGCTTTGCAGGGATGGAATTCCGCCATGCCCGATTTCAGGCTGCCGGTATTCAGTTCCAGGCCCTTTTCCCGGTCGATGAGCGCATGCAGGATCTCATCAATGACATCGGCATAGTCCGCGGGCTGATAGACCGATTCCCGGTTCGGCGCGTAGCGGACGATGTAGTCCAGATGACCGTAGACATCGAAAATACTGCTTTTTTTGATGTTCAGGAGCTCTTCCTCAAAATAGGACCGGATCACGGCCTTTTCGTCCTTCCCCTCCCAGTAGGCGGGATAGTAGGGGTCCTCGCCTCCCAGCAGGTGGGAGGATCCGATGATAAAGTCGAAGTCGTGTCCCTTGGCCAGGATGGCGTTTTCCCGCATGCAGAAGGTCTGAAGCCCGATCTCGATGCCAAAGAGAATCTTCATCCGGCCGTCGTATTTTTCCCGGAGGGACAGGAGCTCGTAGAGGTAGGAATCCACGTTCAGGATCCAGCGGTCCCCGGGGCCTTCCTCGGTGAGGGGGTATTGAAAGTCGTTGTGCTCCGTGAAGCACATGGTATCCAGGCCGGCTTCGATGCCGGCTTTGATCATATCCTCCATGGCCGCGGTACTGTCCGCGGAGTGATGGGTGTGCAGGTGACAGTCAGCTTTGATGGGCATAGGCTCCTCCTTGGGGTTTTTGATATTTTTTAAGTTATTTTATGTTTCTGACTTGAATTATACCTTAGAATTCTGTAAAATAAACTCGCTGACAAAAATTTGACAATCTGTGCCGTTTTTCGGGCATTCCTGGAGGGCGGACCGGATTGGAAAAAGAAAATTCTAGGAGGATTAGAAACATGGCAGTAAGAGTTGCAATTAACGGTTTCGGTCGTATTGGTCGTCTTGCATTCAGACAGATGTTTGACGCAGAAGGGTATGAGGTTGTTGCTATCAACGATCTGACCTCCCCTAAGATGCTTGCACACCTGCTGAAGTACGACAGCTCCCAGGGTAAGTATAAGTATGCTGACTCTGTTGAGGCTGGCGAGGACAGCATCACCGTAAACGGTAAGACCATCACCATCTACAAGGAGGCAGACGCAAACAACCTTCCTTGGGGACAGCTGAAGGTTGACGTCGTTCTGGAGTGCACCGGCTTCTATACCAGCAAGGAGAAGTCCATGGCACACATCAATGCCGGTGCCCGCAAGGTTGTTATCTCTGCTCCTGCAGGAAACGATCTTCCTACCATCGTATACAATGTTAACCACGATACTCTGAAGCCCGAAGATCAGGTTATCTCCGCTGCATCCTGCACCACCAACTGCCTGGCTCCCATGGCTAAGGCACTGAATGATTTCGCTCCCATCCAGAGCGGTATCATGACCACCGTGCACGCATACACCGGCGACCAGATGATCCTGGACGGCCCTCAGAGAAAGGGTGATCTGAGAAGATCCCGCGCAGGCGCTTGCAACATCGTTCCCAACAGCACCGGCGCTGCAAAGGCTATCGGTCTTGTTATCCCGGAACTGAGCGGCAAGCTCATCGGCGCTGCACAGCGTGTTCCGACCCCGACCGGTTCCACCACCATCCTCAACGCAGTTGTGGAAGGAAATGTTACCAAGGAGCAGATCAACGACGCTATGAAGGCTGCTTCCAATGAGTCCTTCGGCTACAACACCGACGAGATCGTTTCCAGCGATATCATTGGTATGAAGTACGGTTCTCTGTTCGATGCTACCCAGACCATGGTCCTTCCGCTTGAGAACGGAACCACCCAGGTCCAGGTCGTTTCCTGGTATGACAATGAGAACTCCTACACCAGCCAGATGGTTCGTACCATCAAGCACTTCGGAAAGCTGCTTGGAGCCTGATCGGTCAGTAAACTGATCTTTAACTAAGACTCATCAAGGGTCCGGTCTGAAAGGACCGGGCCCTTTTTTCTGAGTACGCGTGTCCGCGTATACAGCCTGTATTTGCTCTTTATGACAGATACCTGATTAAGAGGCGGCAGATGCTGTTAAAGGGCTGTCAGAAGCCTCTGAAGGGCTTAAAAGAGCATAATAAGAATACCCGGCGTGAACGGGATAAACTGCCATGACAAGATCTGCAGGAAGACCTGCGGAGGGGGAGGCAGGGGAGCGGACCGCACAAACTGTCACTATGGGATCTATAGACCTACATGTAAGGAGAAAATTATCATGGGACTGAATAAGAAATCTGTTGATGATATCAACGTAAAAGGCAAGAAAGTTCTTGTGCGCTGCGACTTCAACGTACCGCTCAAGGAAGGCAAGATCACCGATGAGAACCGTCTGGTCGCAGCTCTGCCCACCATCAAGAAGCTGATCGCTGACGGCGGAAGAGTCATCCTCTGCTCACATCTTGGAAAGCCCAAGGGAGAGCCCAAGCCCGAGCTGTCTCTGGCACCGGTCGCTGTACGTCTTTCCGAGCTGCTCGGACAGGAAGTCAAGTTCGCTGCTGATGACAACGTAGTAGGCGAGAACGCTAAGGCTGCTGTTGCCGCTATGCAGGACGGCGATGTGATCCTTCTTCAGAACACCCGTTACAGAGTCGAGGAGACCAAAAACGGCGAAGCATTCTCCAAAGAGCTTGCTTCTCTTGCTGAAGTATTTGTTAACGACGCTTTCGGTACCGCTCACAGGGCACACTGCTCCAACGTTGGTGTTACCGAGTATATCGATACCTGTGTAGTCGGCTATCTGATGCAGAAAGAGATCGACTTCCTGGGCAATGCAGTTGAGACTCCGGTCCGCCCGTTCGTAGCCATCCTTGGCGGCGCTAAGGTCGCTGACAAGCTGAACGTCATCTCCAACCTGCTTGAGAAGTGCGATACCCTCATCATCGGCGGCGGCATGGCTTACACCTTCCTGAAGGCAAAGGGCTATGAAGTCGGAAAGTCCCTGTTGGATGAGACCAAGATCGACTACTGCAAGGAAATGATGGACAAGGCCGACAAGCTTGGCAAGAAGCTTCTTCTTCCGATCGATACTGTTTGCACAGACGAGTTCCCGAACCCGATCGATGCAGAGATCGCCACTGTAGTCGTTGACTCCGATAAGATCCCGGCTGACAAGATGGGCATGGATATCGGACCCAAGACCATCGAGCTTTATGCTACCGCAGCTAAGGAAGCTAAGACCGTTGTCTGGAACGGCCCCATGGGCGTATTCGAGAATCCGATCCTGGCCACCGGAACCAAGGCTGTAGCAGCAGCTCTGGCTGAGACCGAGGCTACCACCATCATCGGCGGCGGAGATTCCGCAGCAGCAGTCAACCAGCTTGGATATGGCGACAAGATGAGCCACATCTCCACCGGTGGCGGCGCATCCCTTGAGTTCCTTGAGGGCAAGGAGCTTCCGGGCGTAGCAGCAGCAAACGACAAATAATCAGGTAAGAGGAGAAAAACCGTTATGGCAAGAAGAAAAATTATCGCCGGAAACTGGAAGATGAACATGACTCCGACCGAAGCCAAGGCTCTGGTCGAACTGCTTAAGCCGCTCGTAGACAACCCGGAAGTAGACGTTGTTTACTGCGTACCGGCTATCGACATCGTACCGGTCGTTGAGGCTGTCAAGGGCACCAACGTAGAAGTTGGCGCTGAGAATATGTACACCGAAGAGAAGGGTGCTTACACCGGCGAGATCGCTCCGGCTATGATCGTCGACGCAGGCGCTAAGTACGTCATCATCGGACATTCCGAGAGACGTGAGTACTTCAAAGAGTGCGACGCATTCCTCAACAAGAAAGTCCTCAAGGCTTTCGAGCATGGCCTTACCCCCATCCTTTGCTGCGGCGAGAGCCTGGAGCAGAGAGAAGCAGGCGTTACCCTCGACTGGATCCGTCTGCAGGTCAAGTCCGATCTTCTGAACGTGACCGCTGAGCAGGCTGCTTCCATGGTCATCGCTTATGAGCCCATCTGGGCTATCGGAACCGGTAAGACCGCTACTTCCGACCAGGCTGAGGAAGTCTGCAAGGCTATCCGTGAGCTGATCTGTGAGATCTATGACGCTGATACAGCTGAGAAGATCCGCATCCAGTACGGCGGCTCCATGAACGCAGGCAACTGCGCTGAGCTGCTGGCTAAGCCCAACATCGACGGCGGACTCATCGGCGGAGCGAGCTTGAAGGCTGACTTCGCGAAAATCGTCAACTACAATAAATAATAGGGTCAAGGGTGCCGGCTCTGATCACAGAGTCAGGGATCGATCCGCATGATCTTGTAATAAAAACCCCGCTCCATGGCAGTATATGCCGGTGGAGCGGGGTTTTGCCGTCCTGGCGCGGGATCCTTCCCACAGACTGTCTGCCTTGCGCTTGACTTTCCTGTTCTGAACAGTTAAAATTAGTTTAAGCCTTAAACCGAATTAAATTTGAACATAATGCTTTATATAGACAGAAAATGTTTAAGGATTGTAGACATAAAGAGCATAACATGAGGGGGAGAACAGATGAAAATCAAAATGGTTGATATTGCCAGACATCTGGGGATCTCAAAGGCGACGGTCTCACTCGCGATGAATAATAAACCGGGCGTAAATGAGGATACGAAAAAGAAAGTACTTGAATGCTACGAACGCCTGTCCAGGGGACTGGACCCGGATACACCGGATGAGTCCGTCCAGCCGGGCAGTAGTGAGGGTAAGTTCTCTGCCGGATCATCCGGCCAGCAGCCTCCGGAGGCGGCCGGACATATCAAACTGCTGAACCTGAATTACGATAAGAATTTCCTGCAGAACCCCGAGATGGAACTTCATACCGGCGTGTTTCAGACTTTGGACAGTGAGTGCCGCAAGAGAGGCCTGACTTACAGTATCAGCTATCTCGAGGAGAATTCCCCTCATCTGGAGGAGATCGTCCAGGAGTGCAATATGGCCTATGTCAAAGGCATTATTGTTTTCGGGGTAACGATGCGGGAGAAGGACCTGGATATTTTAAGGTCTATCGATAAACCCATCGTGATCAATGATTTTCAGCCGAAGGACGGCAGATACAGCAGCGCTGTCATTGACAACAGGCGAGCGGTAGAGATGGCTATGGCATGGCTGAAGAAGAGGGGTTCCAAAAAGATCTATCTGGTCTCCTCTGACTTTGAGATCTATAATTTTGCCGCCAGAAGAGAGGCATTTCTGAATGTTGTGGCTACGGATCCCTGGTTTTCTCCTGACAGCAGGATCATTTCGCTCAGCGGTAATGCCAGCGCTTCCAGGGTAAGTATGCTGGAATGGCTGGAAAACGAAGAACTGCCTGAAGCGTTCCTGTTTGAGAATTATGTTGTTGCCATCGGAGCAGTCTTTGCCCTTCGGGAGAAGGGGATCATTTCCACGCATGATCTGGAACTGATCGGTCTGGACGAAGTGCCGGAATATCTGCTTCCCGGAAATAAGATGGCATATGTAAAGATGCCTCATTCTTCACGTATGTCTATGTGTTTTGGTATCCTGGATGAAATGGGAAAATATCCGGGGATGCGTGTGAGTACCCTGATGCTTCCTGAACTGATAGATTCCGGACAGGGGTGATCACACAGGATAAGTGCGGTAAAGACCGCGTATTCAGACCGGCCGAAAGGCCGGTCTTTTTTTGTGCGCGCTCCATTCCCGCCGCACTAAACAGTTAATATAAACAGTAAACCCGATGGATAAACATTTTTAACTCAAACTTAAGTGTCCGGATGTGAATGGCATGAGATGCCCCCCAACTGATAAACAAATTAAACAAAATTCAATCACACAAATTGTGTATTTCAACAAAAATGAATCTAAATGAACAATTATAGTTGAAAATTAAACAAAACATGTTTATAATTCGTTTAACATCAAAACCAGGAAACTGGAATTGCTCTTAAGGAGGTTGTTGTGGGGACTGTATTGCTGAAGGCCGACCATATCTACAAGTCTTTCGGCGCTACCAAGGCTGTAGTTGATTTTTCCGTTGAGATCATGTCCGGTGAGGTACGCGGCTTCATTGGAGAGAATGGATCCGGCAAGAGTACTTTTTCGTCTATGGTAGCCGGAGTTTATAAAAGAGATGATGGCACAATGCAGATCAATGGCAGGGAATATGTACCGCATTCGACTGTAGAAGCCAGTGATAACGGTATCGCGCTGGTGGTGCAGGAAGCTGGTGTTATAGCTGAGATCAGCGGTGCCTGCAACATCTTCCTGAACAAAGAGTCCCGGTTCTCGGGAAAACTGGGGATCGACTTTAATGAGATGAACAAGGCGGCGGCAGAAGCTCTGAAAAAGGTCTACTCTGAACATGTAGATCCCACCATTCCATGTTCTATGCTGAATCTGGAAGACCGAAAGCTGATCGAGATCGCAAAGGCTATGTGCGATGATCCCCAGCTTCTGATCATAGATGAGACATCCAATGCTTTGACGACCCGGGGCAGGGAGATCCTTTACAAGGTGATCCGCGACGTCAAGGCCAGGGGAGGTTCCGTTCTTTTTATCACCCATGACCTGGATGAACTGGTTGAAGTGTGCGACAGTGTCACGATCATGCGGGATGGTCATTATATCACCACGCTTCCGAAGGAAGAGATGATCATCAAACGGATGCGCGAACTGATGGTCGGACGTGAAATGTCGGATAATTATTACAGAGCGGATACTGTAAAGAGCTATGAGGAAGAGGTTGTATTGCGGGCGGATCATCTTTCCGCGCCCGAGATCAATGACGTATCCTTCGAACTGCATAAGGGAGAGATCCTTGGGATCGGCGGACTGAGCGATTGCGGCATGCATGACCTGGGCAAGGCCCTGTTCGGCGCGGAGAAACTGGACAGCGGAAGCGTGGTGCTGGCAGACGGCAGCCACATTACAGATCCTAAGATGGCGGTTGAAAAGCGGATCGGCTACATGTCCAAGAACCGTGATACAGAAGCCATCATCCTTCAATATCCCATAGATGAAAATATATGCATTCCGTCGCTGGCCAGACTGGTGAGGAACGGGATCATTCGTTCCAGAGAGGAGAGAGAGCTGTCCAGGACATGGGCAGACAAGCTGTCCATTAAACTTCGGTCTATCCATTCCTACTGCGCGACCCTTTCCGGAGGAAACAAACAGAAAGTAGTACTGGCAAAATGGCTGGGAAATGAATCAAGGATCCTGATCATGGACTGTCCGACCCGAGGCATCGACATCGGCGTTAAGGAAGCTATCTACCGGCTGATGCAGGACCTCAAAAAGGAAGGGGTATCGATCGTCATGATCTCGGAGGAACTTGCTGAGCTCATAGGTATGAGCGACCGTATCATGGTCATGAAAGATTATTCGATCTCCAAGATCCTTGACCGAAGCGCGGATCTTACTGAGAAGACCGTGATAGAATACATGATTTAAGGAGGGCCGGATATCATGAACGCAACAAAGGCTGAAAATGGTTTCAACTGGCAGAGAATGGTTCTTAAATTGTATCCTTTCTTCGTTCTGGGCCTTCTGCTGATATTCTTCGGAGTTCTGACTAAGGGCACCTTGTTCAGCAGCCGGAACATCAAAAATATTCTGGAGTCTTCTTTTCAGTATCTGATCGGATGTATGGCAGCCCTGTTCATCTTTGCACAGGGCGAACAGGATTTCTCTATGGCGTCCAATATCGCGCTTTCGGCCATCCTGGCGGCTATGATCTCCAAGACCAGCGTTCCGCTTGCATTAGTGGTGGCTCTGGTCAGCGGGATCGCAGTAGGATGTGCCTGCGGCTTCCTGTATGCCAGACTACCCATTCCGGTATTCTTCCTGACCATGTGTATCGCAAATGTCATCGCCGGATTTCTCGGGCCGATGACCAATTATCAGTCTGTGAAGACTCCTGTCTCCATGCTCAATCTGGATAATACCAATCTGAAACTTCTTGTCGCCGTCATTTTCGCGGTCATCATATATGTGATCTACAACAAGACGACATACGGCAAATACAGCCGGGCGATCGGTGCCAGCCCGGTGGTGGCCAGACTTTCCGGCATCAACCTTTCCAGATACAAATTTGCTGCATTTGTCTTCACAGGCATTGCAGCCGGAATAGTAGCATTCTTCAGCATCTGCAAGAGCGGCGGAGCCAGCAAGGCCACCGGTACGATGTTCCACTTCAACGTCATGGTCGCCATGGCACTGGGGGGCGCAACGACCGGCGGACCTAAAGTCAAGTTCCGCTGCGCGGTGATCGGGCCCCTGATCATCAGCGTCCTGACGCTTGGCATGAACCTGGCCCGCATTCCCGTTGGCATGCAAAATCTGATGAAGGGTGTTCTCTTCCTGGCTGTGATGGTCCTGTCTGACAGACTCAGCAGATTTGATGTGGATTAAGATCCCAAAAGTAAAACAAAGACATAGCGTTTAACAGAAACAGGCAGACAGAAACAAACAGGAACAGACAGAAACAAACGGAAACAGACAAACAGGCAAACAGACAAACAAAAGGAGAATCGTGATGAAGAAGATGAGAAAAGTATTAGCAGGACTGCTCACCGGAGCTATGGTACTTTCAATGGCGGCATTTACTGCATCTGCGGAAGACGTGGAACTTGTTAATTTCAAGATGGGTTATTTTGATACCGGATCCCAGGACGGCACCACCGTTCCCCTGCGCAACAATCTGGTAGCGGCTATTGAGTCTCTGGGAGCGGAAGGCGTCTCCGTACAGCCCGCAGGGAATACGCCTGATGATTATCTGGATGCGCTGGATACACTGATCAGCCAGGGCGTGGATGCGATCGCGCTTCCATGGGTAAGCTTCATGTTCGCCGGTACCCCGGCAGCAGTTAAGAAGTGCGAAGATGCAGGCGTTTACTACGGCTTTTACTGGGGCGTTGACGTGGAAACACTCGGTGAAGACACCCTTGCATTCTGCCAGGACAGCGATCATTTCATGGGATGCTTCTATCAGCAGGAGAATGATGCTGCTTATGCCGCAATGGAAACGCTTCACAATTATGGATGTGACAAGGTCGGTTACATCGGTCTGGCTGCCTCCAATGAGCTTCAGGAAAACAGCCGTGATTATGGTGTGCTGAAGGCTTGCGAAGATTTTGGCATGGAGATCCTTGTTGAACAGCGCGACCAGAATGTCACCACCACCGCAGAAGGCGGAGCTACTACTGTTGAGAATTTCCTGACCGCTTATCCGGAAATGCAGGGTATCGTGATCGCCGGAAACACCCAGTTTGTAATGCCCGGCATTGACCAGGTCATCACCTCCAAAGGACTTACCGATTTCAAGGTAGCTGCGATCGACTTCCCTGATGCCATGGAAACCTATGCGCAGGATGGCGTGCTTGTCTATGATGCAGGCGCTCATGTAACCGGTCCTGTGTATCTGACCATCCTTGCAGCGAATGCCATGAACGGCACTCCGCTGATCACCAAAGGCCAGTCCTTCAACCAGCAGTATATCAAGCTGACCAGCTCCGAGGAGATCGAGCAGTGGGTTTCTATCGCTGATGAGATCGTTTACAACACCGACGAACTGCTGCAGTGCCTGCAGGTCGTGAATCCTGAGTTTGACGTTGAAGCTTTTGATGAGATGGTCAGAAACTACAGTTATGCGGACATCATGGCCCGTCATCACGCTGAGTAATAAAAAGACTGCAGTAAGCAACTGTTCATGTGTAGTGCAGCAGGAGCTTAGTGTCTTCCTTCCGGGCGGGAACACCCCGCCCGGTCCAGATAAAGAGCAGGAGTAGTGAGTTATGAAGATATTAAAGCAGGCAAAAGGATTGTTGTACGGTCTCTTGATTCCCTTTATTGTTTATATCTTTTTCGGAGTTCTCAGGCCCAGGGTGTTTCTGACCGGCGGCTTAAGCACCCTCTATACGATACTGGTGCAATCCATCACGACCTGTATTCTTGGCTGGGGCATGCATTTCTCCATGACAGTGGGATCTCTGGATTTCTCCATTGCAGCTGAGATGATCATGTATGAGATCATCGCCACGATCTTTTACCATATGGGCGGGTTTCTTCCAATGGTCCTGGGAACCATCGCCTGCTCTTTCCTGTTTGGAATGGTCAAGGCCTTTGTGAAGGAGCTGATAGCGGTCAAGTCCATGGTCCTGGGACTGGCGCTTACCTATATCATTGCTTCGATCGGTGAGGTCCTTTCTACGAACCGGAATACGGTGATCGGTACTGACGCCACGATGCTGGCAGGTCCTCCGTTCAACTTTATCATTCTGATCGGAACGGGCCTGGTCATGTGGTACCTCCTGAGCAGGAGCAGATTTGGAGCGCATGCAAGAGCCGTGGGTGGCAATGCGGTACTGGCTAAATCCGCAGGTATCAATGAACATGTCATCGGTTTTGAAGCCAGCATGGTAGGTTCTGTATTTGCCGGAATAGCGGCAGTATTTACCTTGTCCAGAGGCGCTGGTGTCACCGCACAGAATGGACTGGCCAGCATTGGCTCAGCCTTTTCCGCTTTGATGTGTGTGTTCATCGCCATGTTTATCGGAAAATACGTCAGCGCGACTGTCGGGATCTATATCGGCGCAGTTACAATGAGTATTATCTCTATCGGCCTTGTATCCATAGGATTTGACAGTGAGCTGAACAGCACAGTGACCAGTGCTTTCCTTCTGATCCTGATGACCTACACGATCCTGACAGAGACACGCCTGGCGGACAAGGTACGCCGGGAGGTGGCAGCAGCCAGAATTCGCAAGGATAGCTCGAATTGACATGCTTTGAGAAGGGAAACATATGATTACAGGGATCAAAGAATTATTTAACACACAGACTTCCCATTTTTTCACCAGCGCGGTGAAAAGATGCAGCATGGATGACTATGGCTACACAGAGCGGGAATTTCTTTTCTCCGGCACGGCAAATATCTATCAGACCGGGGAACAGGGCTGTCCGGGGGTGAAATATGCGGACTGTACCTACACAGACCGCATGTCTCTTAGAATGCCCGTGGATCAGGATAGATTCAGCGGCCGTGTGGTCGTAGAGATCGTAAATTCCACGGCCAACTTTGATATCGACCGGGTGTGGGCAGAGTCCTATCGATACCTGATGCGCCACGGGGATATCTTTGTGGGGATCACCAGCAAGGCTAATGTATTTACTGCATTGAAACGCTTCGACGCAGAGCGCTACGGGCAGCTTGACTGGCCGAATCCATCCGATGAGCCGGTACCGGATACGGACGTGCCGCCCATCTGGACAGGACCGCAGGATCAGGAGACAGGGTATATCTGGGATATTCTCAGGGAGATTCCTGCTTTTCTGAAAAGTAATGCTGAGGAGAATCCGCTAAAGGGATGGCCGGTGAAATATGTGTATCTGACCGGATGGTCTCAGTCCTGCAGTTATATTACGCGGTTCGTTACAGATTTTGAGAAGCCGGAGGCACATGCCTATGACGGATATCTTTCCACCGGTGGTGTGAGGTCACTTCTGACAACGCTGAACCGCTACGAAAGCCAGGACGGCGTAGATCAGTATAGGTATCGCCTGAATAATGCGCCGGCGCCGGTCATAGAATTGAATACGGAGAGCGAATGCAGTGATGAGTACGGTTTGAGGGGATATACCTCCCGCAGGCCGGATTCGGATGAGCCGGGTTTCCGCTACAGGTATATGGATATCGCAGGCGGCTGCCATGATGCAGTGGACACCTGTATGGCATACAATGGATTTGATTCAGATGTCGCGATCGCCATGAACCGTACAGGGGGAGCGCCCGGGAACAATTTCTGCAGAAATAATTATCGGAAGTACTTTGCTTTCCATGTGGCATTGCGCAACCTGTATCTTTGGGTAGAGCAGGGTATCGCGCCCAAAAGCTATGAGCGCATGCATCAGAGCGCGGATGGGCGTGTCCTGAAGGATGCTTTTGGCAACAGCATCGGCGGGCTTCGCACTCCGATGGTGGATTATCCCGTCTGCCGTTACATCAACTGGTCTGAGGAGACTGATCCTGTCACAGGAAAAGCGAGAATGAATATTCTGGCCGGGCGTGAGGAGGAATTCTCATCCGCGATGCTTAAGGAACTTTACGGGGATCTGGACCATTACAGAGACCTTGTGACGACTGATACGTACAGGCTCATTGCGGACGGACAGATCCTGGAAGAAGACTGCCGGGACATGATCGAAACGGCGGTCGGCCGCGCAAAACAGGCCGGCCTGAACTGACAGGATGAAGCGGCTCTCAGGACAGATCAAAGGCTGTCCTGAGACAGGAGAATAATGACTGAAAAAGACCTCTTATCTGCAGAGTATGCAGACAGGAGGTCTATTATTATGGAATAGATTTTGAAGGCTCCCACCATGGTCCCAAAATAACTACCAAAAGCCCGCAAAGGATCCTAAAGGCCATCGATGGACCCAAAAGGACTGAAAGCCATGAAAGGACTGCTTACCAGTGATAGAGAGAATACAGCTTGTCATGATCCCTGAGTGCTTCGTTCTCTATCATTTCCACTTTTCCATCCCTGACCAGCAGCAGTCTGTATACCAGCATATGCATCTTTTCCCCCACATGGATGGGACGGCGTTCCAGGGACCGCTGGACGATGAACTTCCTGCCGAGGACCTGGAGCTCCAGCTCGTATCGGTTTCCGTAAAAGCGCACGTCGCTGATCACCGCGTCCTCGGAGAAGGGCAGGGCGTTTTTCAGGTAGGGATTATCGGCCTTGAAGGCTTCCAGATATTCAGGCCGGATGATGGCAGGGCCGTGGATGCCCTGGAAACCTTTCAGGATACTGCAGTCCTCAAGCTGCATGGATCTGCCCACGAAGGTGGCGGCAAATTCGTTGGCCGGGTCGCGGTAGAGCTGGTCCGGAGTTCCTGCCTGGGAGATCCGCCCCTCGTTCATCAGGATGACTTCGTCGGAGACCTCTACAGCCTCCTCCTGATCATGGGTGACGAAGATGCCCGTGATCCCGATCTGGTAGATCATTTCCCGCAGCCAGGACCTCAGTTCCGAGCGGATCTTTGCGTCAATGGCAGCAAAGGGCTCGTCAAGGAGAAGAAGCTTGGGATGCGGAGCCAGGGACCGGGCGAAGGCTACGCGCTGTTTCTGGCCGCCTGAGAGTTCATAGGGAAATCGATTCTCATAGCCGTTAAGCCCGATCAGATCGATCAGTTCCGCGACGCGGCTTTTGACTCTGCCGGAAGGCATCTTCTTCACTTTCAGTCCGAAAGCGATGTTGTCGGACACGGTCATATTGGGAAAGAGGGCGTAATTCTGGAAGAGGAAGCCGATCCCCCGGTCTCTTGCCGGCACGTCGTTGATGCGGACGCCCTCCATGAAGATATCCCCGGCGTCGGGTCTTTCCAGGCCGGCAAGCATGCGCAGCACGGTCGTCTTTCCGCATCCGCTCGGGCCCAGAAGGGCAGTGAGGGATCCCTTTTTTACATTCAGGTCCACGCCGTTGACCGCGGGAACTTCCCCGTCAAAGATCTTGGTCAGATTTCTGGTACTGACAAAAACATCCTTTACTGTTTCCATTCTATGCTCCATTTTTGATCTGTGTGAAACCACGGGCTGATATCTATCCTACACGGTTATTTCTTTTTTTCACCTAATATGGTCTTCAGGATCAGGAATGCTGCCGCCAACAGCAGCATCACCGAAGAGAGGGCAAAAGCCTCTGTTATGGAATCGGCACTGCCCGCATAGTACAGGGCATCGATCTCCAGGGGAAGCGTGAAGGTCTTTCCTCTTGTTTTGGACAGGGCGCTGACCGCACCGAACTCCCCGAAGGCCCTGGCAGTCGCCAGAACGATGCCGTATCCCAAAGCCCATTTCATCTTGGGAATGCTGATGCTGCGCAGTATGCGCAGGCCTCCGGCTCCCAGGATGGCTGCGGCTTCTTCCTCAGTTCTTCCTGAAGCAGAGAGGGTGGGAACAAGTTCCCTTGATACATAAGGGAAGATGACGAAGATCGTTGCCAGCACTACACCGGGCAGTGCAAATGCGATCTTGATTCCCAATGCTTCCGTCAGGGGATAAGCCCATCCGAGCCTTCCAAACATCATGATGAAGGAGAGGCCCGCGATCACCGGGGAGACCGAGAAGGGAATGTCGATCAATGTCGACAGGATCCTCTTTCCCTTGAAGTCAAACCGGCTCAGAAGCATGGATGCCGCGATCCCAAAGCAGGTGACTGCGGGGACAGCGATCACGACCGCAAGAAGCGAGACGGCGTAAGAGGAGAGCGCGTACCCGGTGGTAAGGGCCTTCAGATAAAAGCCGACGCCGCGGGAGAAGGCTTCCGACAGGACTGTAAAGACGGGCAGGACCAGCATGACAAAGGCATAGAGTCCGGCTGTGCAGATCAAAAGATAGTCTGCAGGGCGTGCCGGCTTGGCGGGCCTGACCGGAATGATGGTGTCTGTCTGTCCGGAGGCATATTTTCTGGTGCTTCTGTAGCTCACAGTATGAATTAAGATCAGGATGACAAAGGATAAGAGAAGCATCATAAAAGCGATCACGGATGCGGAAGCGTAATCCATATAATTGAGCTTCTGCATGATCAGGTAGGAGACCACCTGTGTATGCTTCTTTCTGCTGTTGCCGGAGATGTAGATCAGGCTTCCGTACTCGCCGACTCCCCTGGCAAAGGACAAAGCAAAACCGGACAGGAGAGGCCCTGTCAGTTGAGGGAGAATGACCTTTCTGAAGGTCAGACGGCCGTCGGCTCCCAAAATAGAAGCAGCCTCCTCGACAGAGCGCGGAAGCTTGGCGATCACCGGCTGCACGCTTCTCACTGTGAAGGGCAGTCCGACGAACATAAGGGCGGCGACCATGCCTGCATGGGTGTAGGAGACGGCAAAACCCAGCCGGCCCATAATGCCGGTATCCGAGAAGAGTTTCGACAGGGTAATGCCGGCCACAGCTGTCGGCAATGCGAAAGGAAGCTCGATCAGGGCGTCGAGCACTTTTTTCCCGAAGAATTCGTAGCGGGTGAGGACCCAGGCGATGATCAGTCCGAACACGCTGCTGATGGCAGCCGCGATCAGGGAGACCAGCATGGTGATAAAAAAGGCCCATTGTACGTCAGGATCCAGAAAGATCCCCAGGATCTGAGCCGGGGGCCGGGAAAACATATAGATCAGAATAGAGGAGAGGGGAATCAGGACAAATGCCAGAAGCATTCCGGTGGTGATCCCCAGATAGGCTTTGAAGCCCGGTATCACACGGTTATTTTTCATGATAAAGGTGATGGGAGATGCGGACAGCCGGAAGATCACAGGCTGTCTATGATCTCATCGAAAACGCCGCCGTCAGTAAAATAGGTGTCAAAGGCCTCGTTCCAGCCTCCGAAGTCATCGATCGTGCACAGGTCCATGGACACATCGAATTTATCCGCATGCGAGGAAAGGACCGTTTCGTCCGAGGGACGGTATCCCATTTCCGCGATCAGAGTCTGTGCCTCCTGTGAGTAGAGATAGGACAGGTATTCTTTTGCCAGTTCCTGAGAGCCGTTCTTATCAGCGTTATCATCTACGATGGCTACGCTTGGCTGGGCAAGGATGGAGACAGAAGGAGATATCAGCTCATACTTGCCGGGATACTCTGAAAGGGTCTGCAGGGCTTCGTTTTCCCATGCAATGAGCACGTCGCCCTGACCATTCTCCACAAAGGTGGTCGTTGAGCCGCGTGCTCCGGAGTCCATCACTGTTACGTTTGCATAAAGTAGTTTGAGGAAATCCCTGATCTGAGTCTCGTCGCCCCGGAAAGCCTGATCCGCGTAATGCCAGGCTGCAAGAAAATTCCAGCAGGCCCCGCCGCTGGATTTGGGATCGGGATGGATGATCTCAACGTCTTCCTTTACCAGATCGTCCCAATCCGAGATCGCTTTTTCGTTTCCGGCCCGGACCAGAAAAACGATCGTGGAAGTATAAGGGGAGGAGTCCCTGTCAAACTCCTCCAGCCAGTCGGGCTCGATGAGCCCGGTATTTTCGATCAAAGTGATATCATGTGCAAGAGCCAGGGTGACCACGTCCGCGTCAGCTCCTTCCACGACGGATCTGGCCTGGGCGCCGCTGCCGCCGTGGGACTGAACGATCTGCACGTCGATCCCCGTCTCTTCTTTATAATGCTCTTTAAAGAGTTCATTATAGTTTTCATATAATTCCCGGGTCGGATCATAGGATACATTGGTGATCGACGAAGCGGAAGCCTTTGTCTCCGATGATCCTGATCTCCCGGCGCATCCGCCCAGCAGGGCAGAGAGGAGGGCGGTACAAAGGAAGAAAGCGAATATGGAGCTCCGGTTCTTCAGGAAATTCAATTTCCTGTGGAGCCTGTAAAAGAAGCTGTACTGTTTGACGTCATTGAGTTCTTTGAACAGCTTTCTATTATCCGCCCTGAGCTTTTTGTTCTCTTCCTTCAGGGTGTTGATCTCATTATAGAGGAGCAGATCTGCTCCTGAGAGGATCCGGACCGCCTCTGCCAGCAGCCGCTGGTCGTCGGATCGCCAGACGGCACTCTTTTTCTTTTCCGTGAACAGCATACCGTCGGATCGGCCCAGATAAAGCCTTGCAACATGGTCGTTCCCCGTCTGGAACATGGAACGGATCCTGTTTAGCTGTTCTTCAGTCAGAAAGGACTCTTTTGTTTCACCGGGCATGACGGTCGGATAGGCGTCCCGGATCACCTCATTATAAAAGTTGATGCCGCGGGTTTTCATGTATGAGCTGTTCTGATTGATCATACGCTTGATCTCCACAGCATCCGCCGGGAGAGAGGTGTTGACCGGCGTCTCGTCCATCACATATTCGTCCGTGAGCGAGAGTCCGATCGCGTTCAGGAAATCCGCACAGATATTACCGCCGATAAACTGGGGGAAGTCATAGGGGCGGACGATGATATTGTCCCTGCCGAAATTGCTTTCCAGTTCAGCCAGCGCGGCTTCGTAGTCCAGGGGGATGACGTTGTAAAGTTCCTGCTCCAGAAATTCGTCAAAGGTGCAGGTCCACTTCTGGAAGCCCTTGATCTTCTGGTTCCAGAAGGATTCCATGAATTCCTCCTGCCTGCGCAGATAGACGATGATCTTTACATCCGCTCCCGTCGAGGTGAGACTGTTTCCGATGCATTCCCACCAGCCTTCATGGCGGCCTCTGCCCCACATAGCCTCCTCCGACAGGATGATCCGGTCGTGTTCCTCAAGGCAGGCTTTCAGCTCTTCCATGCATTTCAGGTATTCCGCCGGCTTTTCATCATCCTGCACGTATTTCAGAAAATGCGCGTTCCGGTTTGGTCCTACTTCGGGGAACCGGACTGTAAAGGAAGGAAAGCAGAAGCCGCTGCGTTTCAGCGTTTCCCTGTTTTTGCCCATGAACATCTGCAGTGCGCTGGTGCCTGTCTTAGGCATGCCGATATGTAAATAGATGGTACTCACTTGAAACCCCTTTCTTACAAAAACCCCTCTTTATGACCTCTCTTTTACAGGAAGCCTTTTTCCTTCTCCTTATCGATGATCAGATCCACGATCTCTTCCATGCCAAGCTTTGAAGTGTCGATGGAAAGATCCGGATCACGCGGCTCGTCGTAGGGACTTGAGATGCCTGTGAAGAATTCGATCTCGCCGGAACGGGCCCGCTTGTAAAGCCCCTTTACGTCGCGCTCTTCACAAACGGAGAGCGGCGTACAGATATAGATCTCAAGAAAACCGTCCCCTATGACTTCGCGGGCGCGTTCCCTGTCGGTCCGCAGAGGAGAGATGAAGGTGGTGATCACGATAATGCCCGCATCGTTCATCAGTTTGGATACCTCTGCCACACGCCTGATATTTTCAGCCCGGTCGGCTTCGGAAAACTCAAGGTCGCTGTTGAGGCCCAGTCTGACGTTGTCCCCGTCCAGAAGCATGGTGTGATAGCCCAGGCTGTGCAGCCG
>JAILAF010000125.1 GCA_024681775.1 Lachnospiraceae bacterium | reverse complement strand
TTTCCGTAATTTGCCAGGAATCGCAGGAAGGCTTCCTGGGTGATGTCCTCTGCGGTCGCCCGGTCACCTACCCGGAAGTAGGCGTATTTATAGATTTTGTCATAAGCTTTTTCGAAATCCATGGATCGGGGTGTCTCCCTTCATAGGGTATAACGGATGAGGAGATCAAAATGTGCGGTGTGTGAAAGTATTTTTTTCTTCCGAAGTATCATACTGAAAAACAGCGATGTCACGCAAGGGAGCGCAGGCAGAAAAAAAGAAAGCCCTGACGGGCTTCCTTTTTTTGTGGTACATAAAAGAGAGATTAATATGGGAAGAGCAGATGGTCTGCTCTTATTCCTTCCGGTAGGTCCTGCTGATGGCATCCATGAAACGCTCGATCAGGACTTCGTCGGGGTCATTTCCCAGCGCTTCTACCTTGTCGATAGGGAGGAAGCCGCCGGCCATGAAAGCGTGACCGCCGCCGGAGCCTCCCAGAGGTGTCAGGGTAGATGCGATGATGGCACCGCAGTCCACCTCGGTGATGTAGTCCTCACAGCGGACGGAGAATTTGTATCCGTTATCCCGCTTGGAATAAACGACAGCAATGTCGATTTCCTCGATGGAGAGGATGAAGTCGCAGGTGATGGCGATCAAAGCATCCTGGCAGGGGAAGGGAATGTGGGCGAACCCTGCTCTGTCATAGAGCTGGATGTTCTCGATGGCTGCGCCGTAGGCTTTCAGGTCCTGGAACTCCATCTGGTTCTGCTCCAGCCGGCCCAGGATCTTGGGATCGGCCAGACCGTAGAGATAGCCGAAGGCGGCGATGTCCGCATCGGTGACGCCTCTGGTAAATCCGCTGGTGTCCATCTGCATGCCGTAAACGAGAGCGGTAGCGGTCTTACGGTCGATGGGGATCTCCTCATTCATGTAGTACTCAGTGATGATGGAAGCACAGGAGCCCACTTCCCGGAGATCCTTGTAGAAATAATCCACCTGTTTGGTGGAGGGGTGATGATCGATGCAGGCGATCTCATCACCGATGAGATCGAAGAGGTTTCCTTCGGCTTTCTGGGAATCCACGCAGATGATGGGATCGTCCTCGGTCATTTCATCACCCAGCTCTTCCTTGGAATAGATCTCGATGTCCAGGAGGTCGATCATCTTCCGGGTGTTGAGACGGTCGATCTTGCCCACATAGCAGATCTTGGACGGAATGCCGTAATGACGCAGGAGACTCTGCAATCCATAGGCGGTAGCAATAGCATCGGGATCCGGGAAATTGTGTGTCTGGATGTAGACGTTTTTGCCCCTGAGGAGCTCCAACAGTTCGTCGAAATGGCGATCATTGTTCCGTTCGATGTTCAGCATAGGCTCCTCCCTCAGCGGTGATCCGGAAAAGGCGTTGCGAAAAGTGCAGGCACAAAGCGTACTTTAACGCGTTACCTCAGGTATCATTATATAGTAAGGAAACGAAAGATTACTTATTTTAAATCATTAAAAATTCATTAACTGAAAAAGGCCGCGAAAACTGCCCCGTGGGGAGGAACACCGGATGGAAGGATCGGAAACGGTTTGCCGGCATTATGGTGTATAATACAAAGCGGATGCATTCTCCGAAAAAGGAAGGCAGGGAGCAGGCGGCGTAACGGCATGATCCGCAGGATCTTGGAGGAAACGGAATGGGAATCGTGGCATTTTACGTAGGACAGGAAAAAAAGGAAGAACTGCAAAAACTGATCGCAGGACTGGGGCTGGAGGCGGAGGAACTGCGACCGGCGGATCTGAAGAAAAAAGTGGATGAGATCCTGGAAGAGCGCGGCCGTGGGGATGAGCTTCCTCCGAAAAGCCTTCTGGGGGAGATCTTTCCCACAAAGGCGGGAGACAGTGGTGTGCCGCCTCTGTACCGGATGCCGGAGGTGCTGCTTTTCTGCGGCGTGGAGGACAAGGCGCTGGATGCGTTCCTGGCGGGATACAAAAAGGCCGGGCTGCAGCCCATTGCCGACAAAGCGGTGATCACCCCCACCAATCGCGGATGGACGTTGTACCAGCTACTGACGGAGATCAGGAAAGAGCACGATGTCATGGGTTGATGCGAGATCACGGGCGATGCGAAAGTGATTTTGCCGGAGATAAAACAAAACGGGAGAAAATGAGATAAGACAGGTTGCCATAAATCAATAATGGATCATTTTGCTCAATAATATTTCTCAATAGTGAAAAGCAAACGATAATCGTAAAAACTGAGAGAAAACAGTGAAAATACAAGGAATTTTGAAAACCGGGCCTGAACAGCCCGGTTTATTTTGGTTAAAATAAATCAAGAATGAGTATAATAATGCTCTTGTATCATAGGCAATAGAGTGCTATTCTTATAAGCAATCGAAATCGTATGCGCGATTTCTCGTTATGGAGGAAACAAAAATGAGTAAATCAGCCATTTCCGAAAAGTATCAGAAGAGTTATCACCTTCCCCCGGTCATGACCTATGACTGGGTAAAGAAGGACACCATCGAGAAGCCCCCCATCTGGTGCAGCGTGGACCTGCGGGACGGGAATCAGGCCCTCATCGATCCCATGAGCCTGCAGACGAAGGTGGAATTTTTCAAGATGCTGGTGGAGATCGGCTTTAAGGAGATCGAGGTGGGATTCCCCGCTTCCTCCGATACGGAGTATGCATTTATCCGCAAGCTCATCGACGATGACCTGATCCCGGATGACGTGACCATCCAGGTGCTGACCCAGGCCAGAGAGCACATCATCCGCAAGACCTTCGACGCAGTGAAGGGCGCACCCAAGGCGGTGGTGCACCTTTACAATTCCACTTCCGTGGAGCAACGGGAGCAGGTCTTCAAAAAGAGTAAGGATCAGGTGAAGAAGATCGCGGTGGACGGCGCAGAGCTCTTAAAGAAGCTGGCGGACGAGACCGAAGGAAACTTCATGTTTGAGTACAGCCCCGAGAGCTTCTCCCAGACGGAGCCCGAATTTGCACTGGAAGTCTGCAACGCTGTACTGGACGTATGGAAGCCCACCCCGGAGAAGAAGGTGATCATCAACCTTCCTTCCACGGTGCAGGTTGCCATGCCGCATATTTTTGCCGCACAGATCGAGTATATGAGCAAGAACCTGAAGTACCGGAAGGATGTGGTCCTCAGCGTGCACCCGCACAACGACAGAGGCACCGGCGTCAGTGACGCGGAGCTGGGAGTTCTGGCGGGAGCGGACCGTGTGGAAGGAACCCTGTTCGGCAACGGCGAGCGCACCGGTAATGTGGACATCGTGACCCTGGCCTGCAATATGATGACCCACGGTGTGGACAGCGGACTGGATTTTTCCCGGATCATGTCCATCCGGGAGCGGTATGAAGAGTATACCAATATGAAGGTGCACGAGCGCACCCCTTACGGCGGAGACCTGGTGTTTACCGCATTTTCCGGCTCTCATCAGGATGCCATCAGCAAGGGCATGGCCTGGAGAGACGAGGGGAAGACCGGCAAGCGCTGGGATATTCCCTATCTGCCCATCGATCCCACGGATCTGGGAAGAGAGTACGAGTCCGATGTCATCCGCATCAACAGCACCTCCGGCAAGGGCGGTGTGGCTTTCGTGCTGAAGAACCAGTTCGGTATGGCCCTGCCCGCGCAGATGAAGGAAGAGGTGGGATACCTCATCAAGGGGGTGTCCGACAGACGCCATCAGGAGCTGCAGCCCAAGGAGATCTTCTCCATCTTCGAGGAGACCTACATCACGCCCAGACAGGTCTTCGATGTGCCGGAGTGTCATTTCCGCCAGGAGAGCGGCATCGAAGCCACCATCACCGTGGCGCAGAAGGGGGAGAAAAAGGAAATCTCCGCCCAGGGCAACGGACGCCTGGACGCAGTGAGCAATGCCCTGAAGAATTACTTTGGAATCGATTACGAGTTGACGGTGTACGAGGAGCATGCCATCTCCAGGACCACCTCCTCCAAGGCTGCTGCGTATGTGGGCATCACCCAGAGCGGAAAGATGTACTGGGGCGTGGGCGTAGATGAAGACATCATCAAGGCCTCCATCGCGGCCCTGACCAGCGCGGTCAACAAACTGACGGGGGACCAGCATATCATCACCGGAAGGGACGACAGGATCGTCGCCATCGTGAACTATGTCCACAAGAACTATAAGACCGTGACCCTGGACGAGCTGGCAAAGGAATTCCATCTCTCCAAACCTTACATTTCCAAGTATATCAAGGAGAAGGCGGGGATGACCTTCCAGGATATGGTCCGTTCCGAGCGTATGAAGCGCGCCCGCACCATGCTCCGGGAGGGAACCCGCAGCGTGGAGAGTATCGCCACGGAGGTCGGATATGAGAACGTGGAGCATTTCAACCGCCTCTTCAAGAAGAGTTACGGAATGACTCCCGTGCAGTACCGGAAGGGCTGAAAGCCGTAGGATTCACAGAAAAATCACTTTTCTTTTTCCGCGAAATACAGTAGAATGTGAGATTGTGAGAAAGAGAAAGGAGATCTGTTCCCATGTCAGATAATGCAAATACCCCTGAGACTGTAGAAGAACAGCAGGAAGCGCAGCAGCCTCAGCGGAAGAAAACCAAATACGACGAGAAAATGGAGCGCCGCGCAGCGCAGAAGAAGAAGGAGAAAAGAGACGAGACCGTCTTTACCGTATGCGGCATCGCCATCATCCTTCTGCTGGTGGCATTCATCGCCTACTTCCCCATCCGTTCTTTCGTCACGCTGAACAAGAGCGTTTGCACTGTGGCAGGTGAGAAAGTTACCAGGGTTGAGTTTGATTATTACTATAATAATATCAAGAACAATTACCTGGACAGCTACAGCAGTTACCTCTCCTACTTCGGCATCAACGATGCTTCGGATGTGGATACCGCCAGCTACGACGGAGCCCTGACCTTCAAGGATTATTTTGAGGAGCAGACCATCCAGCAGATCCGCCAGTCCAGAGGACTGCTGGCAGAGCTGACCGCAGCGGGCTTTTCCGCAGATACGGAGAGCGAGTACAAGGAGTATCTGGAGAACCTGCAGGATGCCGTAAAGCAGGCGAATGTATCCGAGAAAGAGTTCTATCAGACGAATTTCGGCGAGTTTGCCACCGAGTCCAGACTGGAGCCCATCGTGAAGGAGTCCATTCTGGTAAATGCGTACTATGAGGAGAAGATCAAGGAATTCCTTCCCTCCGACGATGAAGTGAACACATACTACGAGGAGAACAAGGCAGACTACGATGTGGTCACCTACCGTCTCCTGTCCGTGGAAGCAGAGCTTCCCACCGAGCCCACCGAGCTGGCCGACGAAGGCGCAGCTGTGGATGAGAGCGGTAATTACACCCCCAACGATGCGGAGGTAGCAGCAGCCATGGAGGCTGCAAAGGCCGAAGCGGAAGAAGCAGAGAAGACCGTTGCCACCGAGGGCGAGCTGCACGAGAAGGAAAAGAGCAGCACCGCAAGTTATTACACCCGCGACTGGCTCTTTGACGAGGCCCGCCAGGCCGGCGATACCGCGGTTCTGGAGAATACCGTCAGCAATCTCTACTATGTGGTGGAATTTGAGAGCCGCATCAGAGACGATGCACCCACCTATGATTTCCGCCTGATCATGACCCAGCAGGATAACGGGGAAGCCATCAAGCAGGAGTTTGCAGGCGCAGGTGCAAGCGAGGATGCGTTCCTGGATCTGGTTAAGAAGTACTCCGTGGAAAAAAACACCGAGGGCGGTCTGTACGAAGGCCAGGATGCTTCCATGATCAATGAGGAGATCGATGCATGGCTTTCCGACGCCTCCAGAAAGACCGGCGATGTGGAGAGCTTCTACCTGGCTGAAGGCGGCGTGACCTACGTATTCTACTTTGTCGCATCCAATAAGCCCGGCTGGTTCCTGGACATCCGGAACATGAAGCAGAACGATCAGGCGACCGAGTATCTGCAGCAGGTTGCAGATTCCGTTGATTTCGCAGATCCCGAGGGAAATCTGGCATTCGTGGAATTGCGGGCACAGCAGGAGGCTGAGGCCGCTGCGGAAGGCGCGGAGTGATGTGAGCTGCGCAGCAGCGAAGCAATCCGCAGTACCATTAGATACAGAAACAATGTACGTAAGAGGGTGGGACAGCTTCCCGCCCTCTTTTCTTAAGAGAGCAGGAATGATAGACTATGAACAAAGAAGATAAAAAAGCCCTGGTCCTGGATATTGACGGGACCCTGACCACCTCCTCCAAGGAGATCACGGAGGTGACGAAGGCGGCCATCCGGGAGATGCTGGACCGGGGGCACGCAGTGGTACTGGCTTCCGGCAGACCCACCCCGGGCACGAAGCGCTATGTACAGGAGCTGGAGCTGGACAAGCGGGGCGGGTATCTCCTGTCCTACAACGGCGCCCATGTGGAGGATCTGCGGACCGGCGAAGCCCTGGTGGACAGATTTCTCCCGGCGGAGATCCCAGCGGAGATCTACCGGTATGCAAAGCAGCGGGAATGCGGTCTCATCTCCTACGAGGGCGCGGAAGTGATCTCTGCCTTTGCCCCGGATGAGTATATCCTCCTGGAGGCCAGGATCAATTATCTGCCGGTGCGGCAGGTGGAAAATTTTGACACCTATGTCAATTTCCCGGTGAACAAATGTCTGCTGACGGCGCCGGACGAGAAGGCGTACGCCATGGAGCAGGAGCTGGTATCCATCTACGGAGATGCATTAAGCATTTACCGCTCGGAGCCTTTTTTTCTGGAAGTGATGCCCCGGAATATCAGCAAGGGGGAGACGATCCTCTCCGTGCTGGACCGGATGGGCGTTACCCGGGAGAATCTGATCTGCTGCGGCGACGGCTACAACGATCTTACCATGATCGAGGTGGCAGGTCTGGGCGTGGCTATGGGAAATGCGCAGGAAAAGCTGCGGGAGGTTGCGGACTACGTGGCACCCACCAACGATGAGGACGGTGTTGCCGATGTGATCCGGAAGTTCATCCTGTGAGATGCTCCTGCGATCCGGCATGGGCCGGGACAATCGGTATACTGCATGAAGAAAGACTTGAAGATTCAAATGCCCCCCAGAGTGGGGGAGATCATACATACGCTGGAAAAGGCGGGATTTGAAGGCTACGCCGTGGGAGGCTGCGTCCGAGACAGCCTGCTGGGCAGGAAGCCCCAGGACTGGGACATCACCACCTCTGCGACGCCGCAGCAGGTCAAGAAGCTGTTCCGCAGGACGGTGGACACGGGCATTCAGCACGGAACCGTGACGGTACTGCTGGGGGATGAGGGTTTTGAAGTCACTACCTACCGCGTGGACGGGATCTATGAGGACGGGCGCCATCCGAAAGAGGTGACCTTTACCCCGAACCTGGAAGAGGATCTGCTGCGCCGGGATTTTACCATCAATGCCATGGCCTACAACGAATCCCGGGGGATCGTGGATCTCTACGGAGGCCTGGAGGACCTGGAGCGGGGGATCATCCGTTGCGTGGGAAGCCCGAAGGAGCGCTTCGGAGAGGACGCCCTGCGTATGATGCGGGCGGTGCGATTTTCCGCCCAGCTGGGCTATTCCATTGAGCCCGAGACCTTTGCCGCCATCGGAGAACTGGCCGGAAATCTGGAAAAGATCAGCGCAGAGCGGATCCAAACGGAATTGACCAAGCTGGTCACCTCCGATCATCCGGACGATCTGCGGATGGCTTACGAAGCGGGTCTGACGGCGGTTTTTTTCCCGGAATTCGACGTGGCCATGAAGACGGATCAGGTGCACAAACACCATTGCTACACTGTGGGGGAGCACCTCCTCCACGCCATGCTGGAGGTACCCGCGGACAAGGTGCTCAGGCTGTCCATGCTGCTGCATGACATCGGAAAGCCCGCCACCATGACGGTGGATGAGAAGGGCACCACCCATTTTAAAGGGCATCCCGCGGTGAGTGCGGAAATGGCGGAGAAGTTTCTTCGCCGCTTAAAATATGACAATCAGACCATCCGGGAGGTCCATCTCCTGGTGCGTTATCACGATTACGGTATGAAGGAAGACCCCACGCCCCGTCTTGCAAGGCGGGCGCTGCGGCGGATCGGGCCTGCTTACATGGAGCAATTTCTCCAGGTGCGGCGGGCGGATGTGCTTGCCCAGAGCGACTACCTCCGGGAGGAAAAGCTGCGGAACGTAGATCTCTGGCGCAAGGAGATGGAAGCGGTACTGGAGCGGGGTGAGTGCACGGATCTGTCGGGCCTTCGGATCGGCGGCGCCGAGCTCATGGCCCTGGGGATTCCCAAAGGTCCACGCGTGGGGGAAGCATTGCAATATCTGCTGGACCTGGTGCTGAACGATCCGGAGAAGAACCGGGTCGAGATCCTGGCCGAGGAGGCAAAACATTGGCTGGAAAGAACCGAGGAATAATCGCATACGGAAATAGAGTGCTGCGGTTCCTTCCCGCTGCCCTTACGGTATTGTTCCTGGCAGGATGTGCGGGTTCGGACCCGCTGCCTTCCGTCATCGATCCCGAGGAAACGGAAAGTACGGCGGACTACGGACCGCTGGATTATGACTCCGAGGACGCGCCGCTGCTCATCGACAAGAACGTGGTGGAAAAGACGCTGACCTTTCTGAACCTGGATCTGGGGAAGGAATACACCTTAAACTACGACGGCACCAGCTGTTTCTATGATAAGTACGGCACGGGACTGTCTCTGGACCAGGTCTCCGTGGGAAATCTGGTGGATGTGCGGTTTGTGAAGAACACCAAACATCTGACAAGCCTGTCATTAACAAAAAACGGGTGGAAGGCGGATGCAACGGATAAGTATCTGATCAACGCTTCCAAGCAGGAGATCACCATCGGGGAAGATGTGTATCGCATCAGTTCCAATGCCCGGTTCTTTTCGGGAACGGAGCAGATCCATCTCATGGACATCAATTCGCTGGATCAGCTGAGTTTCCAGGGGGTGGACAATATGATCTACGCCGCTACGGTGGAGCGGGGCCACGGGTACCTGCGCCTTACCGGGCAGGAGTATTTCGTGGGCGGCTGGCTCCAGGTGGGGCTGAAGCTGGTGCAGCAGGTGACGGAGGATATGCTGATCCCCGTGGCGGAAGGCGCCTATGAGGTGGTGATCAGCAACAACGGAATGGTGGCGGACCGGAACATCAGCGTTTCCAGGAATTCGGAAACGCTCCTGGATCTGAGCGATGTGCAACCCGAGGCGCCGAAGGTGGGGCAGGTGATCTTTTCCGTAACGCCGGAGGAGGCGGAGGTCTATGTGGACGGCAAGCAGATGGACGCTGCGAGACCGGTGGACCTGACCTACGGCATCCACCAGCTGATCTGCAGAGCAGCCGGCTACAAGTCCGTGACCCGCTATATCAGCGTGGGACAGCCCTCCGCAGGCATCAATGTGGAGCTGGAGGTGAGCGACGGAAGCGATGAGGATGAGGATGACGGCGGCATCATCGCCACCTATTATCAGGTGCACGTGGATGCGCCCGAGGGCGCTGAGCTCTATCTGGACGGCAGCTATGTGGGGATCGTGCCCTGCAGCTTTAAGAAGGTGTCCGGCACCCATGTCCTGACCTTAAGCCGCAAGGGGTACGTGACCAGAAGCTATACCGTCACCCTGGATACGGAGGAGAAGGACGCCTCCTATTCCTTCGAGGATCTGGTGAAGGACGGAGGGGACGTCTCCGGCAATGACGACGATGACAAAGACAAGGATAAGGACGACGGGGACGGCACCGGCGACGACGGCGGCGTGACGGACGATGACGATGACCTGGAAGGCGGCGGCACCGTGGACGACGAAGACGACACGGATGGGCCGGATGACGACCTGGGAACCGGGATCACGGATTCGACAAAAATAGCGGGAAAATACCGATTTTTCGGGATTGTGGGAAGCATATCCCCGAAATGCCGCGCTTTTGGGGCATTTTTTTGAATAAAATGCCCAATTAACGCCGTTTTTGACATAAAAATTCTTGACAAAGAGCCCAAAAGACTTTATAAGTATTTGTAGTGGCTCACAAGGAGCCGAAAAAAAATCATTCTTTCATCACAGGAGGAAATACAAATGAACAAGACTGAGTTGGTTGCAGCTATTGCTGAAAGCGCAAACATTTCCAAGAAGGACGCAGAGAAGGCTGTTAAGGCTTTCACTGAGGTTGTTACCAAGGCTCTGAAGAAGGGCGACAAGGTTCAGCTGGTTGGCTTCGGTACCTTCGAGGTTGTTAAGAGAGCTGCTAGAGAGGGCAGAAATCCTCAGACCGGCAAGACCATGAAGATTAAGGCTTCCAAGGCTCCTAAGTTCAAGGCTGGCAAGGCTCTGAAGGATTCCCTGAACTAATCGACCGATTTGTTTAGAGTTGGGGCGCGTCCGCTTGCGGACGCGCTCTTTTGATTGATAAAGGGTACCGGCATAAAATGTTGACCACGCTTGCGTGAAGGAAACATTTTATGCATGGGACCCTAACAAACATGAGCAAAAAGCGATTTTTCTGAGGAGCAGAAAAAAGAGGATAGTATATGCGGCTCGATAAGTATCTGAAGGTCTCGCGCCTGATCAAGCGCAGGACTGTGGCAAATGAGGCCTGCGACAGCGGCCGTGTCATGATCAACGACAAGCCTGCCAAGGCTTCCTCCAATGTCAAGGTGGGGGACATCATCACCATCGGCTTCGGCAACAAGGAAGTGAAGGTGGAAGTGCTGGATGTGCAGGAGACCGTAAAGAAAGAAAATGTGGGAGAACTCTTCCGGTATATCACTCCGGAGAGTTGACATAATCCCAAGAGGGGGAGTAAAATAACCCTGTATAGGGCTCGCCGGCGCAACTGGCTGCAGACAGGCCCCCGGAGAAGGAAAGTATGGCAAGAAGAAAAAATCGAAGGAGAAAAACGGCTCCTTCGGCTAATTTGAGCGGCTATGTGGCCGTGGCGGTATTGATCCTCCTGATCGGCGGCATTATTTTTGTGCAGAGCAACAGTGTGAGAGCCCGCCTGGACGGATACAATGAGCAGCTGGAGGATCTGCAGGCAGGCGTCAGCAGGGAGGAAGTGCGTTCCGAAGAGCTGGACAGCCTTGAGAAGTATGCCAATACCAAGGCTTATGCGGCCGAGCAGGCCAGGCTGAAGCTGAACCTCCTGGGAGAGGATGAGCTGATCTTTATTCCGGAGAAATGATCGTCAAAGCATTTGAATCGAAAGTGATCTCCTTTATGAAGGAGCAGAAAATGGTGCGCCCCGGGGACCTGGTGACCGTGGGCGTGTCGGGAGGGGCAGACTCTGTTTGCCTCTTATTTTTGTTGTACCGGACAGCTGCGGATCTGGGGATCCGGCTGCAGGCGGTGCACGTGGATCACGGGATCCGTACCGCCGCGGCGGAGGACGCTGCCTTCGTGCAGGGGCTCTGCGAGGAGCTGGAGATCCCCTGTACCATCGTCAGGAAGGATGTTCCCGCGCTGGCGGGCGCTTGGAAATGTACGGTGGAGGACGCGGGAAGAAGGGTCCGCTATGAAGCCTTCCGGGCAGCCGGTGGGGACCGGATCGCCGTGGCCCATCACCTGGAAGACCAGGCAGAGACGCAGCTCCTGCACCTGTTCCGGGGGAGCTCCCTGCGGGGACTGGGAGGCATGGAGCCGGTTTCGGGGAAGATCCTCCGGCCGCTGCTTTGCTGCAGCAGGCAGGAGATCGAAGCCTACCTGAATGCGCTGGGAAGGAGCTGGCGGGAGGATGAGACCAATGAGAGCAATGCCTACGCCAGAAACCGCCTGCGGCACGATGTGCTGACGGTGGCAGAAGACCTGTTCCCCGGGGCAGCGGAGCGGATGAGCCGCTGTGCGGCAGAGCTCCGGGAGACGGAACGCTTTTTGGAGGAGCTGCTGGAGCAGCACTTGGAAGGCGTCGTCACCGGAAGTCCGGAGGAGGGCTGGGCGCTGGATGCAGGCGCATTCGCGGCGCTTCCGGCGGTGCTCCGTGGCAGGCTCCTTCGTAGACTCCTGGAGAGTCTGACTCCGGGGGGAAGAGATATTTCCGGAACCCATATTTCGCTGCTTTCGGCCCAGTGCCTGACGGGCGGCAACGGGCGCCTGGATCTGCCCTTCGGGATCCGTTCAGAGCGCTCCTACGGGACGGTACGCATCGGCCGGGGCGACGCGGCAGAAGCGGCAGCGCCCCCGCAGTATGATCTGCGGCAGGAAGTGCTGGAGGCAGCGTCTCTATCTTCGGAGGAAATGGCGGAGCTGTCTTTGGAAAATTTCTATACGAAAGCAATGGATTATGCTAAAATAAAGCAATCGCCGCTCCTGCGCACGCGAAAGACCGGAGATTATCTGTATATCCGGGGAGCGGACGGTGAGCTCCACAGGCAGTCTGTGAAGGATTACATGATCAACGCCAAGATCCCCGCTTCCTGCAGGGACCGGCTGCAGCTGGTGGCGGACGGAGCGCATTGCCTGTGGCTGATCGGGTTTCGGATGAGCGATGCCGTGAAACTGGGGCAGGATACCCGGCAGGTTCTGGTGCTGGAGGCTGTTCCGCAGGCGTAAAGCTATGGAAAGATCCCGGAACGGGAAATGAGCGCAGGGGCGCACCGATGCAATGACGTGGAAAGAGGAAAAAAGAATGGCAGAACGTGTGGAAGTGATGTTGACGGAAGAGGAAGTGGACCGCAGGATCCAGGAGATCGGCGATCAGATCAGCAAGGACTATGCGGGGAAGCAGGTACATCTGGTCTGCGTGCTGAAGGGCGGCAGCTTCTTTATGTGCGAGCTGGCAAAGAGGATCACGGTGCCGGTGAGCCTTGATTTCATGTCGGTTTCCAGCTACGGCGCGGACACCAAGTCCAGCGGTGTGGTGAAGATCGTAAAGGATCTGGATGAGCCCCTGGAGGGCAAGGATGTGCTGGTGGTGGAGGACATCGTGGACAGCGGACGCACCTTAAGCTATCTGCTGGCGATGCTTTCCGACAGAAAGCCCGCTTCCTTACGTCTCTGCACCCTGCTGGACAAGCCGGACCGCAGAGTGGTGGATGTCAATGTGGACTATACGGGATTCCGGATCCCGGATGAATTTGTGGTGGGATACGGTCTCGATTACGATCAGAGATACCGGAATCTCCCTTATATCGGCGTGGTCAGATTCGATGACTAATCTTGCGCCGGAGATCGTCTGGTCTTAGTTAGGAGGAAATGTGAAAACCGGAAATACAAGAGGATTTCGCGGCTATGTCAGCTTCTTGATGCTGCTGCTCCTGGTCGTATTTTTCCTGAGCCTGTTCCGCAGAAATGCGGATCCCTACACCTACAGCAAGCTGCAGGCCGATGTGGAAGCGGGAAATGTGCAGGCCGTAGCCATCACCCCGGATGTGGGGTCCGATACGGGCTATGTGGAGGTGCAAAAGAAAAACGGAGACGTGGAGCGGGTGTATGTGACCTCCACGGCTGCTGCGGAAGAGGCGCTGCGGGAAGCGGGGTTTGACCCGTTGGTGAACGACGCTTCCATGAAGCACTGGGTCATGAACGTGCTGGTACCGGTGGCGGTCATGGCGGTAGCCATCGTGTTTATGTTTCTCCTGTTCTTCTCCCAGGGGGCTTCCTCCGGCGGGAACAACAAGATGATGAACTTCGGCAAGAGCCGGACCACCATCACCAACGGAGACGGCAAGATCAAGTTCGACGATGTGGCCGGACTCCATGAGGAGAAGGAAGAGCTGAAGGAGATCGTGGATTTCCTGAAGGATCCCGGAAAGTATTCCAATCTGGGAGCCCGGATCCCCAAGGGCATTTTGCTGGAGGGTGCGCCCGGAACCGGTAAAACATTGCTGGCAAAGGCGGTGGCCGGTGAGGCGGGGGTTCCTTTCTTAAGCATCTCCGGATCCGATTTTGTGGAAATGTTCGTGGGCGTGGGTGCGTCCCGCGTGAGAGATCTGTTTGAACAGGCGCATCAGAATGCGCCCTGTATCGTGTTCATCGACGAGATCGACGCAGTGGCCAGACGCAGAGGCACCGGCCTGGGTGGCGGACATGACGAGCGCGAGCAGACCCTGAACCAGCTTCTGGTGGAGATGGACGGTTTTGAGGAAAATACGGGCATCATCGTGATGGCTGCCACCAACCGTGTGGATATCCTGGATCCCGCCATCCTGCGTCCCGGCCGTTTTGACCGGAAGGTGGCGGTGAGCCGCCCGGACATCCGCGGCAGAGAGGAGATCCTGAAGGTTCACTCCCGCAAGAAGCCGCTGGCGGAGGACGTGGACTTAAAGCAGGTGGCACAGACCACGGCGGGCTTTACCGGCGCGGACCTGGAGAACCTGATGAACGAGGCTGCTATCGGCGCAGCCTCCAAGGGAAGCTCCTTTGTCACCATGGAGGATGTGAAGAAGGCCTTTGTCAAGGTGGGGATCGGTACCGAGAAGAAAAGCCATCTGATCTCCGACAAGGAAAAGAAGATCACGGCGTATCACGAGGCCGGACATGCGATCCTGTTCCATGTCCTGCCGGACGTGGGGCCTGTCTATTCCGTATCCATCATTCCCACCGGCGCCGGCGCTGCAGGCTACACCATGCCGCTGCCCGAGCGGGATGACATGTTCCTGACCAAGAGCAAGATGCTGCAGGATATCATGGTTTCCCTGGGAGGGCGGATCGCTGAGGAGATCATCTTCGGCGATATCACCACAGGGGCTTCCAGCGATATCAAGAAGGCCACCAAAGAGGCCCGCAGTATGGTGACCCGCTTCGGTATGAGCGACAATATCGGCGTGATCTGCTATGACGATGACGACGACGAGGTGTTCATCGGCCGCGACCTGGCCCATGCCAAGGCTCACAGCGAGGAGGTTTCCGGCCAGATCGACCGGGAGGTGAAGTCCATCATCGACGACTGCTACCGGAAGGCCAAGGAGATCATCCTGGCCCATGAGAGCGTGCTCCACAGATGTGCGGAGCTCCTTTTGGAGAAGGAAAAGATCGGCAGGGACGAGTTCGAAGCTCTTTTTGTTGAAAACTGACAAAAAGTGACGAAGGTTATTGTATATTTTGTGAAATGTTGGCATAGCGCCTGTAGCGGGGGTTTGGTAGTATATACACGTACCCCCAATACATTTCGTTTTTTGACATACCCCAAAGAAATACCTTCTCTATGAAAAAGGACAGCTCCCCGGCTGTCCTTTTTCACGTTTTCGGGGAAGGCGTGAAACGCTTGTAAAATCGGTGTTTTTTCGCTAAAATACAGTCTGATGGATTTATGGATCGGAGGCATCCGAATGGATCTGACGCACAGAAAGCGTGTTGAGGAAAATCAGCACTATATTTTCAATATGCGGCCGGTGTTCAATCCCAGAGCACTCTTTACGGACACCACCGCGGAATATGTTTCGCCCCAGGAGCCGGAGCCCCATGAAAAGGTCCGGGTCCGTTTCCGAACCGCGAAAAACAATGTGGATTACGTCTTCCTGATCTGGCGGGGGAACCGCTACGGGATGGAAAAGGTGGACACGGCGGTCCACTTTGACTATTACGAGGTGGAGATCCAGCTCCAGGAGGAGAAGTTCTGTTACCATTTTGAGATCATTACGGGGCATGTGTCCTGTTTTTACGACCAGAGAGGCCCTGTGAGGGAAGCCAACGACTACTATGATTTTGCGATCTATCCTGGCTTTAAGACGCCTGACTGGGCAAAGGGTGCAGTCATGTACCAGATCTACGTGGACCGTTTCCGGAACGGGGATCCATCCAATGACGTTCTGAGCCGGGAATACGCCTACATCGGGCAGCCCGTCCACAGAGTCACGGAGTGGGACAGATACCCTGAGGCCATGGACGTGCGTTCCTTCTACGGCGGGGATCTGAAGGGCGTTCTGGAAAAAATGGACTATCTGCAGGATCTGGGGGTGGAGGTGATCTACTTTAATCCCCTCTTTGTCTCGCCCTCCAATCACAAATACGACATTCAGGATTACGATCACATTGACCCGCACTTCGGTGTGATCGTGGATGACGGCGGGGAGCTGCTGCCGGAGGGCTGTACGGAAAATGCCCGGGCAGAGCGCTATATCCGCCGCGTGACCAGCCGGGCGAATCTGGAAGCCAGCGATGCGCTTTTTGCGCAGGTGGTGGAGGAAGCGCACCGCCGGGGCATGAAGGTGATCCTGGATGGGGTCTTCAATCATTGCGGTTCCTTCAACAAATGGATGGATCGGGAGCGGATCTACGAAAATGCGGAAGGTTATCAGAAGGGCGCCTTTGTCAGTGCGGACAGTCCTTACCGGTATTTTTTCCGTTTCTTTGACGATTTTGCGTGGCCTTACAACAAAGCCTACGACGGCTGGTGGGGACATGATACGCTGCCGAAGCTGAATTACGAAGGCTCCCGGGAGCTGTACAATTACATTCTTCACATCGGCAAAAAATGGGTATCCGCGCCGTTTTACGCCGACGGCTGGCGCCTGGACGTTGCGGCGGATCTGGGACATTCTCCGGAATTCAACCATCAGTTCTGGAAGGATTTCCGGACAGCGGTAAAATCCGCCAACCCGAACGCCATCATCCTGGCGGAGCATTACGGGGACACCAGGCCCTGGCTGCAGGGCGACGAGTGGGATACCGTTATGAATTACGATGCTTTCATGGAGCCCGTCACCTGGTTTTTGACGGGGATGGAGAAGCACAGCGACGACTACCGCGAGGATCTGATGGGCAATGCGGACAGCTTCTGGGGAGCCATGCGGCATCATTCCTCCAGCTTTTCCATGCCCAGTCTGCAGGTGGCGATGAACGAGCTTTCCAACCATGACCACTCCCGTTTCCTGACCCGGACGAACCACAAGGTGGGAAGGACCGGAACCCTGGGACCGAGAGCTGCGGAGGAAGGGGTTAACAAGGGCGTCTTCCGCGAGGCTGTGGTGATCCAGATGACCTGGGTGGGAGCGCCCACCATCTATTACGGCGACGAGGCGGGTGTGTGCGGATTTACGGATCCGGACAACCGCAGAACCTACCCCTGGGGCCACGAGGACAAAGCGCTCATCGATTTCCACAGGGATATCATCGCTCTGCGGAAGCGCTACCCCGAGCTTCGCACCGGCTCTCTCAAGGAGATCGACGGAGGGTACAATTACCTGGCGTACGGCCGCTTTACCAGGCAGGGACAGTGCCTGATCCTGATCAACAACAACCCGGATGAACTCTTTAAGAGCGTCTGCGTCTGGGAGATCGGCACCCACCGGCACGGGTACATGCACCAGGTTTTCCGGACGCTGGAGGACGGATACGAGACGGACGGCGCGTACCACGAGCTGCAGGCGGGGTATCTGAACATCACACTCCCTCCCTTCTCCGCTACGGTGCTGCACTTTGAGGCAGAGCGGAAGGAGACGTAAAGCGCCCTTCGGAACGGTCCTTCCGGGGCGCGGCATTCTTGCTTTTTGCCCTGCCCTGTGATATGATAAAAGCCGTTTGGCGACGGTTTCGATCGTCGCCCGCACGCTGGTGTGGCGAAATCGGTAGACGCAAGGGACTTAAAATCCCTCGGGGGCAACTCCGTGCCGGTTCAAGTCCGGCCACCAGCATGAGAGCCGGAATAGGCCTTTTGCTTATTCCGGCGCTGTTTATAGACCCACATGCGGTCTATTTATTTTGCGATCAACCCATCCACCCGGGCCTGCAGCCTTGGAGGGAGGATACTTATGAAAAAGAGAACAATAGCCCTTCTTTTGACAATTATGATGGGATTGAGCGGATGCGCGGGGCTGGAGGACGATACGGAAGGTCCTGCGCCTCTGACGCCTGAAGTCATTTCCGGCCCGAGCATCACTCCCGTGGATGTGGAGCCCTCTCAGGATCCGGTTCAGACGCCCGATGCGGAGGATACGCCTGCAGTGAGCGGGGAGGTTGCTTCCTGTGCCATCGGCGAACGCGTGGAGCGGGACGGCAAGATCCAGAGCCGCCTCACCGGTGAGTGGAAGGATACGGCCGTTGCGAACCGCCGTCCCATGGCGGTGATGATCCCCAACAATCAGCCTGCTTTGCCCCAATACGGCATCGCCAAGGCCAGCGTGATCTTCGAGGCGCCCATGGAAAAGGGAAGCTGCACGCGACTCATGGGGATCTTTGAGGACTACGACGATCTGGATTACATCGGTCCTTTGCGGAGCAGCCGTTTTTACTTCCTGCAGGAGGCCTGCTCTTTTGACGCGATCTATTGCAATTGGGGACTGGCGGTGCCTTACGTGGGCCCTACCATCAACAGTGAGTATGTGGACAATATCTCCGCTGCCGTCAGTGGGATCGACGATCCTTCCGACGAAGCATTTACCCGCTCCGAGAAGAGGAAGGCCGCAGGCTATGCCACGGAGTATACCGGTATCATGACCATCGATGGCTACAACAGGGCCGTGGCGCGCCAGGGTTACGAGACCGGTTACCGCGACCGTTATGAACAGGGACTGCAGTTCGCCGACGATGTGACGCTGACCTATGAAAACAAAGTGGATGTGAAGACCATCTACCCCGGCGGCAACGGCGCAGGTGTCAGCAACGGATATGCAGGCTCCGGCAGCCCATATTTTGTCTACAATCCCGAGGACGGTCTCTATTACCGCTATCAGTTTGGCAAGCCCCAGATCGATGAGCGCACCGGAGAGCAGCTGGCAGTGAAGAACGTGATCCTGAAGATCACGGAAGGATCCTATCTGGATGAAAAGGGCTATCTGTCCTTAAGCGTGGACGGCGTGGGAGAATGTCTGGTCTTTACGGAAGGAAAGGCCATCGCCGGCTTCTGGAGCAGACAGTACGCCAACGAAACGACCCTTACCAGTGCCACCCACTACTATTACTACGACAACGACGAGGAAAAAGAAGTGGTACTGAACCAGGGCAAGACCTGGGTCTGCCTGGTCTGGTCGGATTATGCGGATCAGATCATCTATTATGACACATTGGAATAAAGCAAAGCGGGCGGAAGGTGCAGACCTTCCGCTTTTTGTATGGAGGGCGGGCAAACTGACCTTATTATTTTTTTGAAAATTGGGCATAGCAATCATACCAGACCGGGATATAATAACAATTAATTTTAGAGAAATTGCATCCGCAATTTCTATTCAAGGAGGTATGAAAAAATGACTGCAAACGCAAAGTATCATGAAGGCCTGTTGAAAGTGGCATTCACCGGATTACTCGCAGCGCTCTCCTACGTGGTGTTCACTTTTCTTCAGATCAAGATCCCGCTTCCCGGAGGCGACGCCACGTCCATCCACCTGGGCAATGCGGTATGTGTGCTGGGAGCACTGCTCCTGGGCGGCATCTACGGAGGACTGGGCGGAGCCATCGGTATGACCATCGGTGACCTCTTCGACCCCATTTACATCGTATACGCGCCCAAGACCCTGATCCTGAAGCTGTGCATCGGCCTCATCACCGGGCTCATCGCCCACAGACTGTTCCATATATCCAAAGAGACGGATCACAAAAAGCTGCTGCGTCATGTGATCCTGGCAGCGGCGGGCGGCCTGCTCTTTAATGTGATCTTTGATCCCCTGGTGGGATATTTCTACAAGCTGGTGATCCTGGGCAAGCCTGCTGCGGAGCTGACCCTTGCGTGGAATGTCGGCGCGACGAGCATCAATGCCGTGGTCTCCACCGTGGTCTCCGTAGCGGTGTACATGGCTCTGCGCCCCGCATTGAAGAAGGCCGGTCTCTTCTTCGAGGAGACCGAAGAGTAAGCGGCGGCAAAAGGCGCAAAAAGTCGATCGAAATCAGATCCGGCACCCTTCCGGTACAGGCGGGGCGCCGGATTTTTGCGTGCCTGCCACGGCCTTTCCTCATTTCTTCCGAAAAAATTTAGAAATCGATGCTTGACAGATCAAAACCATTTGATACAATATAATTGTCCAAAACGAAACAAACGCTTCCAAAAACGAAGTGGCGCGCCGCAGATCTGCGGCAGAAAAGGAGTACAAAATGGGTTTTTATGATCTGTCTGTTATGAACGCACAGGGCGAAGAGATTTCCATGGCTGATTTCAAGGGCAAGGTAGTGCTCGTGGTGAATACCGCTACCGGCTGCGGCTTCACGCCTCACTATGCTCCCCTGGAGAAGATGTACGAGGATCTGCATGACAAGGGCCTGGAGATCGTGGATGTGCCCTGCAATCAGTTCGCAGGTCAGACCCCCGGCTCCGACGAGGAGATCCATGAGTTCTGCACCCTGAACTACAACACCCGGTTCCCTCAGATGGCCAAGGCGGATGTGAACGGCGAGAATGCGATCCCGCTCTTTACCTACCTGAAGAGCCAGAAGGGCTTCGAGGGCTTCGGAAAGTCTCCCGCAGGACTTGCAATGTCTGTTATGCTGAAGGGGATCGACAAGGACTACAAGAAGAACCCTGACATCAAGTGGAACTTCACTAAATTCGTGATCAACCGTGAGGGCGAAGTGGTTGCCCGCTTTGAGCCCACCGCATCCATGGACGATGTGAGAAAGTGTGTGGAGTCCCTGATCTGATCATACGTTAAAGGCAATACAGGAGGTATCCCATGGAGAGAGTAGAAATCGCCATTATCGGCACCGGCCCCGCAGGGCTGGAGGCAGCCATCACTGCCACCCTTCGCAACAAAAAGATCCTTTTGATCGGTGATCCGGACCTGAGCGGCAAGCTGCGCAAGGCGCACCGCATCGACAACTATCTGGGGCTTCCCGAGATCGCAGGCAGTGACCTGGCAGAGCAGTTCCGGGCACATCTGGACAAGATGGGCATCGAGATCCTGCAGGATCGCATCGGCGGCATCTACTCCATGGGTGATTATTTTGCACTCCAGGGCGGCAAGGACAATTACGAGGCCGAGACCGTGATCCTTGCTTCCGGCGTGGTGATGGAAAAACCCATCCCCGGCGAGCAGGAGAACCTGGGAAGAGGCGTCAGCTACTGCGCTACCTGTGATGCGGCCCTCTACCGCGGAAAGACGGCGCTGGTACTGGGTTATTCCCCGGAGGAGGAAGCGGAAGTCGCGTTTCTCGCAGAGGTTGCGGAAAAGGTCACTTACCTGCCCCAGTATCGTGCGGAGGAATATCCCGGTCTGGGAGATGCGACAAACATTGTCGTGGAAAAGGAAACTCCCCTGGAAATTCTGAAGGCGGATGGAGAAATGGTCTTGAAGACTTCCACCGGTTCGGAGTATCATAGTAACGGCATTTTTGTCCTGCGTGAGGCGACTCCGCCGGATCAGCTGGTACCCGGGCTCGGGACAGAAGGAAATGCCGTTGTTTGCGACCGCCAGATGAGGACTTCCGTCGAAGGCATCTTTGCCGCGGGAGACATCACGGGCGCACCGTACCAATATATTAAGGCAGCAGGCGAAGGAAATATCGCCGCGCTCTCCGCAGTAAATTACCTGGTGGCGAAAAAGCGCAACGCAGGAGCATAACGGGAGGGCGAGAAGGAGAGACATGGCACAGGAATACGAACAACTCAAACTCAAGAACCAGATGTGTTTTCCGCTTTACGCGTGCGCGCGCAAGATCACTTCGGCGTACACCCCTTTTCTGAAACCCCTGGGACTGACCTATACCCAGTATGTGGTCTTTATGGTGCTCTGGGAGAAGGAGAAGGTCAGCGTGGGAGAGTTGGGAAAAGAGCTTTTCCTGGATGCCGGTACGCTGACACCGCTGCTTAAGACCCTGGAGAAGAACGGATATGTATCCCGCTGCCGTTCCAAGGAGGACGAGCGGGTCACCATGATCTCCCTGACCAAAAAGGGAGAGGATCTGAAAGAAAAATGCAAGGACATTCCTTTCAAAGTCGGCGGGATCTGCCCTACCTTACAGAATGAGGAGGATGCAAAGACGCTCTACCGCCTGCTTTACGGGATTTTGGAAGCATAAACTGACTTTGATCAAGACCTTCGGAGACGGCTCCGAAGGTCTTTTTTGTGTGGCGCCAACCCCGCATATTTAATAGATTTTTTCACCTTTTTCTCGGAGAAATAGTGTAGAATGGAAGAACAATAGGTGAATTTTCCCGACGACGAGGGGGATTTATGTATAATTTCAGTTATGAACTGCTTTCCGTATTTGTCCTGGCAACCGTCTACTTCGCTCTGCGGCTGAAGTACGGGCGGGATGAGATGATCGAAAATTACATGACTTTCGTCCGTGTACTCTTTGCGGCCACCGCTTTGGACGTGATCACGGCGATCATCCTGAACTATTATCCGAATTTCCCCCACTGGCTGAATACGGGCTTAAATACGGCACTGTTTTTCTATCAGGTGTATTGCGGATACGCCTTCTGCCGCTATGTGGAAAACGTGATCGAGAACCGCAGCGAATCCAAGCGTATGCTGAACAGGAAGGTCAATCTGATCATCCTGATCGTCAGTACGGTCTTTATCTTCTCCACCCCTTACACCAAGTGGATCTTCTACTTTGACGAGAACGGCCGGTACATGCACGGACCGTTTTTCCTGGTGACCTTCATCCCCATGATCCTCTTTGTGCTGAACGGTATCCGGCTGCTGGCGCAGAACCATAAGCAGTTTAAGAAGCAGGCCATCGTGGCGCTGGTGATCTTTGTGAGCCTGGAGTTTATCGTGATCCTGCTGCAGAGATTCCTGTATCCGGATGTGCTCATCGGCTACTGCACAGCGACACTGCTGACACTTTTCCTGTGGTTCACCATCGACACCCCGGATTATCTCCAGCTCATGAGCATGATGGACCAGCTGCAGGAGGCCAGAGATGAGGCGGATGCGGCCAATCTGGCCAAGAGTGCATTTCTGACAAATATGTCACATGAGATCCGGACCCCCATCAACGGTGTCCTGGGGATGAATGCCATGATCCTGAAGGAATGCAGAGATCCTCAGATCGTGGAGTATTCGAAAAATATAGAGAGCGCCGGCCGAAGCCTTCTGGCGCTGGTGAACGATGTGCTGGATATCTCCAAGGTGGAGTCCGGCAAAATGGAGATCGTGGAGAGCGAATACCGCCTGGGCAAGCTTTTGACGGACTGCCAGAACATGGTGGTGACCCGGGTGAAGGAGAAGGGCCTGGAGCTGAAGATCACCAACGACCCTGAGCTGCCGGCCATCCTCTACGGCGATGAGGTGCGGATCCGCCAGATCATCTCCAACCTTCTGACCAATGCGGTGAAATACACCCGCAACGGCAGTATTAATGTGGATGTTTCCCAGAAGGACGCAGAGGGCGGCAAGATCACCCTGGTGGTGCGGGTGGCTGACACGGGCATCGGCATCCGGCCCGAGAACCTGGAGAAGATCTTTGACGCCTTCCAGCGCGTGGACCTGAAAGAAAACCGCAGCATCGAGGGCACCGGTATGGGCCTGCGGATCGCGAGACAGCTGACCATACGCATGGGTGGTATCCTGCGGGCGGAGAGCGAGTACGGAACCGGTTCCGTCTTCACGCTGGAACTCCCCCAGGCGGTCCGCGGCAAGGAAAAAATGGGCGACTTCAAGGATTACAAGGATACCATCCAGCTGGAGCGCTCGGTCACCGCATCCGCGTTTACCGCACCCACTGCCCGGATCCTGGTGGTGGATGACATCCCCATGAACCTGAAGGTCATGCAGGGACTCCTGAAGGAGACCAAGATCCAGGTGGATCTGGCAGAGAGCGGCATGGAATGCCTGGAGAAGGTCCAGAGAAATCTCTACGATATCGTCTTCCTGGATCATCTGATGCCGGAGATCGACGGGATCGAGACCTTAAACCGGATCCACAAGATGGAAAATTGCATCAATCAGGATATCCCCATGATCATGCTGACGGCAAACGCCGTATCCGGAGCGAGAGAGCAGTACCTCTGGGCGGGCTTTACGGAATACCTGGCAAAGCCGGTGCGTGAGAACGACCTGTGCAAGATCCTGATCCGGTATCTGCCCAAGGACAAGATCCTCTGGAATTACGAACCTACGGAAAGCCGCGACGAAGTGGCTTATGAAAATATGGTGGCAGCAGGAGGCGCTCCGCGAATCACGGATGTGGATGTGCCTTCCCCGCAGCAGGGGAGGGATGCGCAGCCTTCCGCAGCCGAGAGCATTTCGGAGGGTGCCGTAACGGACCTTCAGCCGGGGATCATCCCCAGGCAGACGGGAAGCGCGCTTTTTGCAAGCAATATTCCCGAATCGGCCCCCGACGCAGAGGATAAGGAGGACAAAAACGTGAGCGATCTGGAAGCAAGATTTCCGTCTCTGAACATTCAGGTTGGCTTGGAATACTGCGGAGACATGGAAGATTTTTATCTGGAAATGATCCAGGAATTCTTAAAGCCCGATTACAAGAGCCAGATGATCCGGGCCAAGGAAGAGAAGGACTGGTCGGGCTATCAGGTTCATGCCCACTCGCTGAAGAGCTCCGCAAGGACCATCGGTGCGGAGGAATTCGCAAGGAAGGCACTGGGGCTGGAGCAGGCAGGGGCCAACAAGGATGAGGCCTATATCGAGGAGAACCAGGAAAAGGTCTTTGCTGCGCTGGATACGTTGATGGAAGAACTGAGAAAAGGTCTTGAAATGGTGTAAAAGGCGCTGTATAGTAGTCAGAGTGCGAGAAAGGAAACGCAAAATGCAAAATGAGTATCCGCGTCTGACAACGGAAAACGGACAAAGGAGCGCATCAGGGAGGGAAGAAACCAATGGCTGAGATCAGCAAGGAATTACTGCTGGAGAAATTTGAAAAGGCATTCGGCGATAAGGACAATGCGTCGGTGTATTTCGCACCCGGAAGAGTCAATCTGATCGGCGAGCATACGGACTACAACGGAGGGCATGTTTTCCCCTGTGCCCTTACCATCGGTACTTACGGTGTGGCCAGGAAGCGGGAGGACCGGAAGCTGCGGTTTTTCTCCGCGAATTTTGAGGATCTGGGCGTGATCGAGTCGGACTTGGGCAGCCTGAATCCCGGCGGGGACCGGAACTGGACCGCATACCCCAAGGGCGTGATCTGGGCCTTCGGCCAAAAGGGAATGGAGGTGACGCAGGGGATGGACCTGCTGCTCTTCGGAAACATTCCCAACGGCTCGGGCTTAAGCTCCTCCGCATCCGTGGAGGTTCTGACCGGCTTCATCCTGCGGGATCTCTTCGGTTTTGAAGTGTCGAACCAGGATCTGGCCCTCATCGGCCAGTTCTCCGAGAACAAATACAACGGTGTCAACTGCGGCATCATGGACCAGTTTGCCATCGCCATGGGAAAGAAGGACCACGCGATCTATCTGGACACCGCGACCCTGGACTACCAGTATGCGCCCCTGCACCTGGATGACGCCCGGATCGTCATCGCCTGCTCCAACAAGAAGCGGGGTCTGGGGGATTCCAAGTACAACGAGCGGCGTCAGGAGTGCGAGACCGCGCTGAAGGAGCTGCAGGAGATGGTGGATATCCGCTCCCTGGGAGAGCTGGATGAGGCTACCTTTGAGAAGTTCTCTCCCATGATCAAGGATGGGAACAGAGCCAGAAGAGCCCGCCATGCAGTCTATGAGAACCAGCGGACCAAGGAAGCGGTAAACGCCCTGAAAAACGGAAATATCAAGGTCTTCGGACAGCTGATGAATGCTTCCCATGTGTCCCTGAGAGACGATTACGAGGTGACGGGCATCGAGCTGGACACCCTGGTGGATGCGGCCTGGAAGGTACCCGGGGTTATCGGATCCCGCATGACCGGTGCAGGCTTCGGCGGCTGTACCGTCAGCATCGTCAAGGGGAGTGAGATCGAGAACTTCATCAAGACCGTGGGAGAGGCCTATCTGAGTAAGATCGGCTACGCAGCGGACTTTTACGTGGTGGACATCGGCGACGGTCCCTGCAAGCTCTGACGGAACGGGTGCCTGCATGGGATGTTTTCCTGCCCGCAGGCCGGGACGACGGGCACTGCCCGACAAAACAGAAGAATAGAAAGTCGGAGAAGACAATGCTTCAGAGAGCGATCAAGAGACTTGTAAAATATGGTGTGGACACGGGATTGGTGCCGGAGGAGGATGTGATCTTTACGGTGAACCGGCTGCTGGAGGCTTACGGAGAGGATGACGCCGGGGAAGGCGGCCTGCCGGAAAAAAAGGAGGAGGACCTGGAGTCCATTCTGGCCGAGCTTCTGGAGGAGGCCGCAAAGAGAGGACTCCTGCCGGATAACACGGTGACCTACCGGGACCTGTTTGACACGAAGCTGATGGGACTGCTGGTGCCGCCCCCCAGCGCAGTGATCCGCTCCTTTCGGGAGCACTATGCCCACTCGCCGGAGGAGGCGACGGAGTACTATTACAAGCTGAGCCGGGATACGGACTATATCCGCCGCTACCGGATCTGCAAGGACGTCAAATGGGTGACTGCCACGCCCTACGGGGACCTGGACATCACCATTAACCTGTCAAAGCCCGAGAAGGATCCCAAGGCCATCGCCGCAGCGGGAGCTGCGAAGGCTTCCGGATATCCCAAGTGCCTGCTCTGCAGGGAGAACGAGGGATACGCCGGCAGAGTGGGGCATCCCGCCCGCCAGAACCACCGCATTATCCCCATCACCATCGCGGGGACGCAGTGGGGCTTCCAGTACTCTCCCTATGTGTATTACAACGAACACTGCATCGTATTCAACTCCGCTCACGTGCCCATGAAGATCGAGCGGGCTACTTTTTGCAAGCTTCTGGACTTCGTAAAGCAGTTCCCCCACTACTTCGTGGGGTCCAATGCGGATCTGCCCATCGTGGGAGGATCCATTTTAAGCCACGATCATTTCCAGGGCGGTCATTATGAATTCGCTATGGCCAAGGCCCCCGTGACGCAGGAATTTGAAGTGAAGGGATTTTCCGACATCAGTGTCGGTATCGTCAACTGGCCCATGTCCGTACTGCGGCTGCGCTGCGCAGATCCTGAACGTCTCATCGATCTGGCAGACTACATCCTGCAGGCATGGCGGGGATATTCCGATCCCGCTTGCTTCATCTACGCCGAGACGGAGGGTGTTCCGCACAATACCATCACTCCCATCGCCAGAAAGCGGGGAGATCTCTTTGAGCTGGATCTGGTGCTGCGGAACAACATCACCACCGAGGAGCACCCCCTGGGGGTATTCCATCCCCACGCGCAGCTCCACCACATCAAGAAGGAAAACATCGGCCTCATCGAGGTTATGGGACTGGCAGTGCTGCCCGCCAGATTAAAGGAAGAGATGGGGAAGGTACGGACCGCGATCCTGGAGAAACAGGACCTGCGTGCGGATGAAACCATCGCAAAACACGCCGACTGGGTGGAGGAATTCCTCCCCGCTTACGGCGAAGTGAGCGAGAGCAATGTGGACAGTATCCTGCAGGATGAGATCGGAAAGGTCTTCATGAAGGTCCTGGAGGACGCGGGCGTCTACAAAAAAACGGAAGAAGGCCGCGCGGGCTTCCTCCGTTTCCTGAACAGTCTGAACGCGTAAATCCTAGCCTTCCCGGATCTCCGAAAGAGACCGGAGAATGGCATTTTTGCTTAAGGAGCGCAGCTCCTGGGCTGCGTTGACCAGCTCCTCTATGCGGTAATCCTGCCCCCGGTCCCTGTAATACCGGGCCAGTCGCCGATAGGCGCTGCCGTCGTCCGCCCGAATGGAGATCTCATACTCCATTACCCGGACAGAAGCCTCCGTTTCTCCCTGTTCCCACAGGAAGCCGGCCCATTTTTCCAGGGTCTGCACCAGAAGGGTGAAATTCTCATCCATGCGGCTTAAGTCAGGCAGATTGGGGGCCCCGTAGCGGAGCTTTAAGTCGGTGTTGGTATAGCCCGTGAGATTCACGATCCTGTCCCCGGACAGGGCCTTAAGCACCTGCACGAAGCCCTGCACCTCCTCGGTATCCGAAAGGACCTCCACAGGGAGCTCCTCCAGAGGGATCCGCACGTAGACCAGGTCGTCCAGAGGCTTGCGCCTGGTAGCGTTGGCCTGTTCCTCCCGCTCCCAGAAATCCTGCTCTGCTTTGTCCCGGAGTCTGCGGTTTCTCCGGATGCCGTGGGTCAGAACAAATATAAAGATAATAAAACTTGCAAAAAAGGGATATTTCATATTATAATATGTGCTCGACATACGGGCGCACAGCGCCGGCAAAAACCGAGGAAGATCATGTTTAATCTGAACAATAAAAAGACACAGAGGACTGTTGCGGCCATCATCGTTCTGGTACTTGTCATCGCGATGGTGATCCCGCTTATTTTAACATATGTATAAAACAGGGTCAAAAATCA
>JAILAF010000113.1 GCA_024681775.1 Lachnospiraceae bacterium | reverse complement strand
TAAAATGAGCTTAGAAGAATATAAGGACGTATATGTCTTTGCCCAGCAGGTGGATAACGAGATCAGCAGCATTTCTTTCGAGCTGCTCGGCGAGGCAAAGAAACTGGCTTCTGTACTGAATGAGAAGGTCGTCGCAGTCCTCATCGGATCCGATGTGAAGGGTCTGGCTGACAGCCTGGCAGAGTACGGCGCTGACAAGGTCATCGTTGTGGACGATCCCGAGCTGAAGGAGTACCGCACCGAGCCTTACGCACATGCGCTGGCTTCCGTGATCAATGAGTTCAAGCCTGAGATCATGCTGGTAGGCGCTACCGCCATCGGCCGTGACCTGGGCCCCACCGTTTCCGCAAGAGTTGCAACCGGTCTGACCGCAGACTGCACCTCCCTGGACATCGGTGACTTCCCTCTGGTTGCTGTTCCCGGCAAGGAGCAGAAGCACAACCAGCTGCTGATGACCCGCCCTGCATTCGGCGGCAACACCATCGCTACCATCGCCTGCCCGGACAACCGTCCTCAGATGGCTACCGTCCGTCCCGGTGTTATGCAGAAGATCGATCCCATCAAGGGCGCTAAGGCTGAGGTCGTGGAGTTCAATCCCGGCTTCACTCCCGACAACCGTTACGTCACCATCAAGGAGATCGTGAAGGCTGTCTCCGATACCGTTGATATCATGGATGCCAAGGTCCTGGTCTCCGGCGGCCGTGGTGTCGGCAGTCCCGAGAACTTCAAGATCCTGGAGGATCTGGCAGCAGCAGTGGGCGGCGAGGTTTCCTGCTCCCGTGCCGTTGTGGATTCCGGCTGGAAGCCCAAGGATCTGCAGGTGGGTCAGACCGGTAAGACCGTTCGCCCTCATGTATACTTTGCAATCGGTATCTCCGGTGCCATCCAGCACGTAGCAGGTATGGAGGAGTCCGACATCATCATCGCCATCAACAAGGATGAGGATGCTCCCATCTTTGATGTGGCTGACTACGGCGTTGTGGGCGACCTGAACAAGATCGTTCCCCAGCTCACCGAGGCAATCAAGAAGGCCATCGCTGAGAAGTAATTTCATCTAAAGACAGAAAAATCCCCGACCTTACGGTCGGGGATTTTTGTTTGCAACGAGCATGCGAAGCGCAAAACAGGATACTAGCCCTTAAAGTCGATGGACTGTCCGACCATTCTCTCACCTTCGGTGAGCACGCTGTTTGCGGACTGATCGTATGCGTAGCTCTGCACCTTGGAAAGGAGTTCCTCCAGGGAGCCGGAGCGGATGGTCACATACTCCCTGGGATCTTCGATCTCAGCTGCTTCAGCGTCCTCTTCGGTACCCTCGGCTCCTGCTTTTTCCAGCGCCTCAGCCTGCTCTGCTTTCTCTGCTTTCCGCTCTTCCCTGCGCTTTTCGATGCGCTCCTGCTGCGCCTGCTTTGCCTCGGCTTTCTTTTCAGCGGCCTTCTGCGCACGCTTTGCTTCCTGCTTTGCCTCGATCCGGGCCTTCTGCGCATCGGAAGACTTTTCCAGCGTTGCGAAGAGGCTCTGGTTGCCGTTCTCATCCACGGAGATGCCGAAATTCTTCACGTTGGCACCGCTGCTGGTGAGACTGTTTTTCATCTCCTCGATTTTCTTCTGGCTCATCATCAGGATGCCTTCGTATTTCTTCCGGAAGGACTCATCCGTTGCCATGCGCTCGATCTTTTCCTCGTCGATGAGGACCACGGTCTTGTTCACATTACCGTAGGCGGCAGCATTTCTCTTCACGGCTTCCTTCATGTCGGAGCTTACGAGAATGAAATCCATGTTGTGGAATTTCGATTTCAACTGCTCGTAATAGTCCTTCGCTTTGTCGGAGAGCTTGACGTCACCGACGGCGAAGCCGTAATCGGTTTTCTGGGGGATGAGAGAACTGCCGGCGGAAATGGGCTTAAAGGGCGTGGTTTTCACCTTGCCCGGGCCCTTCGCTGCGTCCTGCTCTTCGGCGGCCTTTGCCCTGGCCTCCTTTGATTCCTGCAGCGGTCCGGTCTTACTTAGATAGGAACTTTGTTGATAGGCGGATACGCCGTAAAATTCCGATGTCATACCAGTACCTCCTTGCACTGTCCGAGGATGCCGTGCATCCACGGGAAATCCGTTTCCCGTCTCCTTTGCCTTCCGTTCCGGAAGAAATGCCCTTAAGGGGCGGCGTGCGCGATCTCTTTCGGCACGGAAATGGGCAAAATAAGACATGTATGGTTATCTTATTCCGTATATCGGAAGGGGAAATACAAAACTTAACCTTTTTCGTCCTTTTTTTCAAGATTTTTTTGAATAAAATTTCTGACAGATTTTTTGGCTTTTTTAAGAAGTACAAAAACGGATGGCTGTGTTAGGATAAGATTAGATTTTTGTGGTCGGAGACATGCTTTTGCAGTCACAATCGGCCGAAAGGAGAGAAGATGGCACAGATGAGCGGACCGGTGGCACCCAAGGATCCCACCGTCAAAAAGCCCTATTTCTATGTAATGCTGGACAAGGATATCTTCGGATCACCGCAGCCGGACGGACGCGGGATCCAGTTCATCTATGAGGACAGCGGGAGACTGATCAATTCCGCATCCTTCGTGGGAGGCGTGACGGATCAGGAGATCCTGGATCTCATGAAGACCACGGAAGGTTTCCGGAAGCTGGTGTACAGCATCGGCATTTCCCTGGTGAGTAAGGACACGGATTCTGTCCGTTTTGCTTTCCAGATGTACGGCAAGGAAGATCCCCTGGTAACGGGTACTACGCTTACCTGTGACCTGCCCACCGACGGGCAGGAGATGGAGATGGTACTGGAGGCACAGACCTGGTCCGACATGGATGCCCAGCCCGGCCAGATCCGCTTCGAATTCCCCAAGGCGGAGCAGAAGGGCCTGGTCAGCGTGCGTTTTTACTTAAATGAAGGCTTCTCGGTGCCCGAGGTGGCTGCGGACCGGAAGGTGGATTTTGCATCGGAAGGATACAAGGCCATGATCGGGAAATGCCTCATGAATCCCGGGGAGCTGGGCCCCCTTGCAAGTGTCATCGAAAAGGCCCGCAGAGGGGAGGAGATCGTCACCGCCTTCATCGGCGGCTCCGTCACCCAGGGTGCAGGTGCGGTACCCATTCACGAGAAGTGTTATCCCAGGCTCTTTGCGCAGGATTTCGAGAAAACCTATGCGCAGCCGGGCAAGGTAAAGCTCATCAAGGCCGGTGTGGGCGGCACGCCTTCCGAGCTGGGAATGCTCCGTTTTGAGCGGGACATCCTCCGGGACGGCGCGGTGAATCCCGACATCCTGGTGATCGAGTTTGCGGTAAACGACGAGGGAGACGAGACCAAGGGGAAATGCTATGAGAGCCTGATCCGCAAGGCCATGGCGCTGCCGGAGCCTCCCGCCATCGTGCTCCTCTTCGCCGTCTTTGCCACGGATTACAATCTGCAGGAGCGCCTGTGCCCAGTGGGATTCCATTACGATCTGCCCATGGTGAGCCTGAAGGATGCGGTGACGGAGCAGTTCTATCTGGCACCGGGCGAAGGTCGCATCATTTCCAAAAATCAATACTTCTACGATGTGTTCCATCCCAGCAACAACGGTCACCGCATCATGGCGGACTGCCTGCTGGAGCTGTGCAGGGCGGCGGAGAGCGCAGAGCCCGTGCCTGCGGATTACGAGCGGCATCTTGACATGGAGCCCATCATCGGCGGTGAGTTCGAGGATGTGGTCCTCATCGACCGCAAGACCCAGCCCCTGGAGATGGAGTATTCCGAGGGCGGCTTTAGCGGCACCGATGAAGATCTCCAGCGGGTGGAGATGGACGATGTGCTGCAGCCCGTGCCGGAGTTTCCTTACAACTGGCATTACGACGGCAGTAACCACGAGCCCTTCCGGGCAAAGCTTTCCTGCAAGGCCTTTTTTGTCATAAACAAGGACTCCGGATCGCCGGAGTACGGCAAGATCGCCTGTAAGGTGGACGGCAGGCTCGTCCGGGTCATCGATCCCCTGGCCAACGGCTGGACCCATTGCAATCCCATGCTGCTCCTGAACGAAAAGGAGAGCGCGGTCCACGAGATCGAGATCGGCATGGATGCGGGGGATGAAGGAAAGAAAGCAACCATTCTGGGCTTCGGCGCAGTAAAATGATACAGACCGGTTCGGGTGACGGAGCGACCGGCTCCTGCCCCCCGGCCCGGCTTACAGAGGAGGATTTGGAGGAAGTATGGAACTTCGTATTGGGAATCATGCAAAGGTAAATATCCTACTGGAAGAGCAGGCATTTCTCGGCGTACGCAGAGTGGCCGGGAAGGTGGCGGAGGACCTGCGGAAGGTCTTAAGCGCGGACGCACAGGTCGTGCAGATTGGGGACGCAGCGGATGTGACTGCTGGTGCGCCTGCGGACGCAGTCACCATCGTAGCAGCCACCCAGGGAAAAAGTGACCTGGCGGAGCGCCTCTCCGGAGAAATCCCGGAGATCGGGCAGATCCGCGGCGGGCGCGAGCGCTATGTCTTTTTGCTGCGGCAGCTCCCGGGGAGCGGGCGGGTGAGCCTTCTTATCGTCGGCAGTGACAAGCGGGGCACCATCTATGGTCTCTTCCATCTGTCCGAGCTGCTACACGTATCCCCCTGGGTGTATTTTGCGGATGTTACGCCGGTGCCGCAGGAGCAGCTACTGCTGACGGACGCGGACGAGCTGGTTTCGAAGGAGCCCAGTGTCAAGTACAGAGGCTTTTTCATCAACGACGAGTGGCCTGCATACGGCAACTGGACCTTTGAGCATTTCGGCGGCTTTACGGCGGAGATGTACGATCATGTCTTCGAACTGATCCTGCGGCTTAAGGGCAATTATCTCTGGCCTGCCATGTGGACCTCGAATTTCTCCCTGGACGGCCCCGGCCTTGCCAATGCGGAGCTTGCGGATGAATACGGCATCGTCATGAGCAATTCTCACCACGAGCCCTGCTCCCGCCACAGCGAGGAGTGGGATCTGGTGCGGGGCGACGATTCTCCTTACGGCAATGCCTGGAACTTTGACCGGAACAAGGAGGGCCTGACCAATTACTGGCGTGACGGCCTGAAGCGCAATGCGCCCTTTGAAAATATCATCACCGTGGGCATGCGCGGCGAGCGGGATTCCGAGATCCTGGGCCGCACCGCCACCCTGCAGGAGAACATCGATTACCTGAAGGAGGTCATCACCACCCAGAACCGTCTGATCCGTGAGATCATCAGCGAGGACCTGGACGAAGTCCCCCGGATGCTGGCCATCTACAAGGAGGTGGAAGCCTACTTCAAGGGAGATGACACGGCTGTCGGTTTAAAGGAGTGGCCGGAGCTGGACGGCATCACCTGCATGCTCTGTGAGGACAATCAGGGCAATATGCGCCTCCTGCCGGAGGAATCTACCCGGAATCGCAAGGGCGGCTGGGGCATGTATTACCACTTCGACTATCACGGCGATCCCTTCTCCTACGAGTGGATCGGCAGCACCTACCTGCCCAAGGTCTGGGAGCAGATGGGAGAGGCCTACGAAGCGGGGATCCGGGAGATCTGGATCGTGAACGTGGGCGACTTGAAGCCTCAGGAGCTGCCTCTTTCCTACTTCCTGGATCTGGCATACGATTTTGAAAAATACGGCACCGCCGCGCCCAATACCACCGACGACTACACGAAGCGCTGGATCGCTGCCCAGTTCGGCGGCGTCCTGACGGAAGAAGAGCAGGCGCAGACCTTTGCGGCCGTGGATGCCTACACCTGGCTCAACAGCACCCAGAAGCCCGAGTCTCTGCAGACGGACACCTATCATCCCGTCCACTACGGAGAGTCTCAGGGGGTCCTGGACTATGCAGCGCCCCTGGCGGAGGCATCTACCCGCATCTACGAAGGGCTGAAAGCAGGCCCCGAGAGCGCAAAAGCCCTTGCGGATGCGTACTTCCAGCTGGTGACCTTCCCTGTCTGTGCGACCCTTACCCAGCACAGGCTCATGCTGCTGGCAGGACAGAACCATTTCCTGGCTGCCCAGGGCAAGCCTTCCGGCAACGCGCTGGCAGTGCAGGTGGCAGAGGCAAAACGCAGGGAGACGGAGCTGCGGGATGCCTACCACAGTCTCTGCGGCGGCAAGTGGAACGGCATGATGCTGTCCCAGCATGTGGGATTTCAGCACTGGAACGAGGAGGAGAACCGCTATCCCGAGCGCCGCTTCATCTGGCGCGCGGAGAAAAAACGCCTCGTGGTCAGCATCCCCGAGACAGGTCAGTACTCCATGGGCGGAGACTGGACCCGGAAGGATCTGCACCTCACCGCATTCTGCAAGCCCGGCACGAATGAAGCCATGATCGAGCTGGAGAACGCAGGCAATGAAGATATGACCGTGACCGTAGAGCAGAGCGCTCCCTGGATCACGGTGGGAACTACAGAGCTGTCTCTGGCGGCATGCCCGGATGCGGACGGCACCGGCAGGGCGGACTTTACGGACAGCGTTGCAAGAGTAGCCATCACCCTGGACCGGAAGGCATTGCGGGAGGCTTTTGTATCCGGCACAGCCGCTTCATCCGGCGAAGTGATTTCCGACAGATATGTCAGAACGGAGCTGATCTTCCGCACGGAAGGCAGACATGTGAAGGTACAGATTTACGCCTGCAGCTTTACGCCGGAAGAGGAAGCGGGCAATGTGGTTCCCGTGCTCCCCGCAGCCTGGAGAGAGCGGGCAAGCTTCCCCGATGACCTGGGCCTGATCCTGGAGGCAGGCAGCGCCGCTTCCTATGAGGAGGGCGCAGACGGTGCAAAATGGGTGTACATGGCCCCCTACGGAAAATACGACGGTGCTCTGAAAGCTTTTCCCGTGACGGAGCATTTTTCCGGCACCGCAGGGGCACCTTCCGCCACCTATGAGATCCTTTTACCAGAGGAGGGAGAGTATCTCCTGACCGTTCTTTCCGCCCCCTCCAATCCCACGGACGGTAGCAATCATCTGCGCCTTGGGGTACAATTAGATGACCGGGAGGGTACATCCTTCGTGGACACCATCCCCGAGTCCTTCCGGGCGGGGGTCACTTCCAACCGTCCCTGGAGCCTGGGCGTTATCAACCAGATCCACCTGGGAGAAACGTCCTTTACCGCATCCGCAGGAAAGCATTGCCTGAAGATCTTTGCCTGCGATCCGGGCCTGGTGGTGGAGCGTCTCATGATCCGCCGGAAAGACACGGAATGGGCAAAGGGGTACCTGGGGCCTTTGCCGAAGCGCCTGAAAAAGTAAAATTTTTTTGAGGAATCTTGTATGAAGTATTTGTTCAATGACGGCTGGGAATTTGCCAAAACCGCACCGGGCACGGAGCTGCCCGAAGCGCTGAATGCCACCTTTTATCCGGTACGGATCCCCCATGACTGGCTCATCTATCAGGGGACGGATCTGTATGAGGACAGCACCGGCTGGTACCGTAAAGTGATCCGCCGTGGGAAGGAATACGGCCACGTTTATCAGCTGTATTTCGAAGGTGTCTATATGGATTCCACCGTTTACGTGAACCGGAAGAAGGTGGGAGACTGGAAGTACGGCTATTCCAGTTTCCGGTTTGACATCACCGACGCGCTGGAAAGCGGCGACAACGAGATCCTGGTGCAGGTCCGGTTTCGCTCCCCCAATTCCCGCTGGTACTCCGGTGCCGGCATCTACCGGAATGTGTATCTCATTGAGCAGGAGGAGACCCGCTTTGTGCCGGACAGCTTCTATGTTTCCGCGCGTCCTGCCGGGATGCATGGCAAAATGTCTGCGCCCGACACGCCTTTAAATGGCATCTGGGAGCTGAAGGTCAGCGGAGAGATCCTGGGTCTGGATCCGGATTCCGAGGCGGTGAGCAGCTTCAGTCTGCAGCTCCAGGTGCCGGAACTCGACATCTGTGTCACTTTTCCTCTGGATGAGTGCATGCGGGAAGTATCGGATCCGGTGATAGGCGGCGCCGAGGAGGCGCTGCCCTGGCGGAACGAGGGGGAGGATCCCGTACTTGCAGAGGTGACGATCCCCATCGAGGATCCACTGCTCTGGTCCGTCGAGGATCCCCACTTGTATATGATCGGCCTGAGTCTGCAGAAGGGCGGCAGGAGCATCGACCGCATGACTTCGGACTTTGGCTTCCGCAGCATCGCCTTTACTCCGGATAAGGGATTTTTCCTGAACGGTCAGCACATGAAGCTGAACGGCGTCTGTGAGCATCATGATCTGGGCGCACTGGGAGCAGCCTACAGCCACGGTGCCATGACACGGAAGCTCATGATCCTTAAGGAGATGGGGGTCAATGCCATCCGTACCGCCCACAACATGCCCGCCACGGACTTTCTGGAAATGGCGGATAAAATGGGATTCCTGGTGGTGGACGAGGCTTTTGACATGTGGCGCCGCAGCAAGACAGAGTACGATTACGCCCGGTTTTTCCCGGAGTGGCAGGCCAGAGATGTGGCCAGCTGGATCCGCAGAGACCGGAACCACCCCTGCATCATCCTCTGGAGTATCGGTAATGAGATCTACGATACCCACGCGGATGAGATGGGACAGGTCATTACGAAAATGCTGATGGAAGAGGCACGCAGCCATGACCCCTATCACAATGCGGAGATCACCATCGGCTCCAATTACATGCCCTGGGAAGGGGCACAGAAATGTGCCGACATCCTGAAACTGGCCGGATACAATTACGGAGAAAAGTGCTACGAGGCTCATCATGCGCTTCATCCCGACTGGTGCATCTTCGGAAGCGAGACTTCCTCCACGGTCCAGAGCCGCGGGATCTACCATTTCCCTCTGTCCAGATCTCTGCTTGCGGATGACGATGAGCAGTGCTCCTGTCTGGGAAACTCCACCACCAGCTGGGGCGCGCCCAATCCGGAGTATGTGCTCCTTGCGGAGCGGGATACGCCCTTCTCCGCGGGACAGTTCATCTGGTCCGGCTTTGACTATGTGGGAGAGCCCACGCCCTATTCCACCCGGAATTCCTATTTCGGGCAGATCGACACGGCGGGCTTCCCCAAGGATACCTACTACATCTACAAGTCCATGTGGGTTCCCTTCGAGAAGGAGCCCTTCGTCCACCTCTTCCCCTACTGGGACTTCAATCCCGGCCAGACCGTGGATGTGCGCATCGCCAGCAACGCGCCCGAGGTGGAACTCTTCGTCAACGGCGTATCCCGGGGGAGAGTGGCGCTGGATCACGCCCACGGGAAAAAACTGCTGGCGGATTATTCCGTGGTCTATGAGCCCGGCGAGATCATGGCCGTGGCATACGGTCCCGACGGCGCAGAGGCCGCCCGGGAGATCAGGCACAGCTTCGGCGAGCCTGACCGGATCTGTCTGGAGCGTTTCGGCGACTGCATGGGCGTCATGGGAAACGGCGAGGATCTGATCTTTGTGGTGGCCACCGTGGTGGACCGGGACAACTACCCTGTGGAAAATGCCAACAATCTCATCCACGTCAAGGTGCAGGGCGCAGGATATCTTACGGGCCTGGACAACGGTGATTCCACGGATACGGACGAATACAAGGGCAAGGCCCGCAGACTCTTTAACGGCAAGCTCCTGATCATCGCACGGTCAGACAACCGTCCCGGGGCACTCATCGTGGAGGCAACATCCCAGGGGCTCCACGGCAGCGCTCTTTCTATGCAGGTGATGAATGAGCCGCCCAGAGTCGGCAGGAGTTACGAGACCGACAGGCTTACGGACAAGCTCCCGCCCGAGAAGCTCTGGATCCGGAAGATCGAGCTGACCGCTGCGGAGCATAAGCTTACCGCGGACCGGAGGAAGATCCGGGTCAAGGCAAAGGTATTTCCCGAGAACGCGGATTTTGTGCCGGATGATCTGATTTGGAAAGTGGTGACGGACACCGGCATCGAGTCTCCCATCGGCAGGATCGCGTCCCATGATGACGATTCCGCCATTGTGGAAGCGCTGGGGGACGGCACCTTCCGGGTGCGCTGCATGACCCGCAACGGTGCCCGCGCCGTGAAGGTGATCTCCCAGCTGGAGTTCACCGCGGAAGGACTGGGACAGGCACTGCTGGATCCTTACGGATTCGTGGCAGGCGGCATGTACAGCTACGGCGAGGGTGATCTGGGCAACGGAAACGAGCACGGTGTCTCCTCCGCCCGGGATGCCCGCAGCGTCATCGGTTTTGACTATGTGAACTTCGGCGATTTTGGCTCTGACGAGATCACCCTGCCCATCTTCGAGCTGGGCGGTGATCCCACCCCCATTCAGATCTGGGAAGGGATCCCGGAGCAGGAGGGAAGCGAGCTGCTGGCGGATGTGGTCTATCACAAGCCCAGCATCTGGAACACCTATCAGCCGGAGACCTATCGGCTGAAGCGCCGTATCAAAGGGGTCACCACCATCTGCTTCGTCTTCCGGCAGAAGGTTCATCTCAAGGGCTTTTCCTTCACGAAGCCCGAGAAGGCATACGCACTCCTTACGGGAGCGGATGCCGAGCGGGTCTACGGTGACAGCTTCACCCGGGAAGACACCGCCATCCGCAGCATCGGAAACAATGTGACCGTGGACTTCGGCACCCTTGATTTCGGAGACGCCGGAGCAGCCTCCGTGCGCATCTGCGGCAGTACCCCGAACGAGGTGAATACCATTCATCTGCTCATCGGAGAGGGGGAGAGCGGGCGCCGGGAGATCCTGGAATTCCCCGGAGGCAGCACCTCGGCAGAGTTCCCCGTGGCACCCATCACCGGGGCGCAGCGGATCCAGCTGGTGTTTTTGCCCGGCAGCAACTTCAATCTTGAGTCCATTCAATTTTTCAAAGCATAATAGAGTGTAGATGTGCTGAAAAGACGGTAGAGAAATCTGCCGTCTTTTTTTGCGACACTAACAGTTACGGCCGTTCGGCATATTTTCTGTGAAAGGCTTGGTCGGGCCGGCGGGCGGATCTTGTCCCTAAGGCAAAAATTTGAGTCGTCACTTAGCGAGCGGTGCGAAATGCGCAGCCGCAGCAGGGCGTGTGTTTGAGCGAAGCGAGTTCAGCCCTGCAAGGCTCGGGTTGGCATGAGCAGCGGCGACGTCATGACAAATGAACGCGTGCGTTCATTTGTATAGTGATCGAGCTCATTTGCCGTGGGACAAATCCGAGCCGCCGGCTGTGGTTTCTCTTTTTCAAAATCTGTGTTGACAAATAAAAGGATGGTACATATAATGAACATATGAACAGTTATTCATATGTTATGAGACAGCAACATAACTAACACACATAAACAGTGGTAAATAGGAACCCGAAAGGTTCCGGAAAGAAGGGGAAAATGAAGAAAACATACCAGATCGAAGTAGATTGCGCAGCGTGTGCACAGAAGATGGAAGACGCAGCCAACACCGTTGCCGGCGTGATCGAGGCAACCGTCAGCTTCATGACCCAGAAGATGAAAGTCGTCTTCGAAGAGGGCGCGGATCCTGCCAAGGTGATGCCCGAAGTCCTGAAGGCATGCAAAGTCGTTGAGGACGATTGCGACATTGAGCTTGAATAAGCCCATAGGGCTTATTCATTTTAAATGCCGACAATAGAGCGCGAAGCGGTCTATTGTATTGAGTTTGAATAAGCCCATAGGGCTTATTCATTATAAATGCCGACAATAGAGCGCGAAGCGGTCTATTGTATTGAGATTGACTGATAACGGGAAAGATACCCAATGAACAAGAAGCAGAAGACAACCCTATACCGGATCCTCGTCGCAGCGGCGCTCCTCATCGCTCTTGCGGTGACAGAGCACCTGGTGAAACTCCCCACACTCCTCCTTTTTGCACTCTACCTGATCCCCTATTTCGTCATCGGGTACGACATCCTGCGGAAGGCGGTCAAGGGCATCGCAAAACGCCAGGTCTTCGATGAGAATTTTCTCATGGCAGTGGCCACCGTAGGCGCCATTTTGCTGGGCCTGTTCACCGACGGACAGGACGGCGGATTCGAGGAGGGCGTTGCCGTCATGCTTTTCTACCAGATCGGCGAGCTCTTCCAGAGCGTGGCCGTGGGCAAGAGCAGGCGGAACATCACCGCCCTCATGGATATCCGTCCCGACTATGCCAACCTCGTGGATGAGGAAGGCAATGTCTCCAGAGAAGATCCCGACGATGTGGAGATCGGATCCCTCATCCTCGTGTCCCCCGGAGAGAAAGTCCCCATCGACGGGATCGTTGAGGAGGGCACTTCCACCCTCAATACCGCGGCCCTGACCGGGGAGAGCCTCCCCAGAGAGATCGGTGAGGGAGAGGAGATCATCAGCGGCTGCATCAACTTAAGCGGCGTCCTCCGGATCCGTACCACCAAGGAGTTCGGCGAATCCACCGTGTCCAGGATCCTGGACCTGGTGGAGAATTCCAGCATGAAAAAGTCCCGCTCGGAGAATTTTATCTCCAAATTCGCGAGAGTCTATACCCCTGCGGTCTGCTACGCCGCACTGGCGCTGGCTGTGCTGCCTCCCGTGGTCCTTTTGCTGGCGGGTTTTGATCCCAGGGTTTCCACCTGGATCATCAGAGCCCTTACCTTCCTGGTCATCAGCTGCCCCTGCGCCCTGGTCATTTCCATCCCCTTAAGCTTTTTCGCAGGGATCGGTGCAGCGTCCTCCAACGGCATTCTGGTGAAGGGGTCCAATTACCTGGAGGCCCTTTCCGAAACCGGGATCGCTGTATTTGATAAGACCGGCACCCTGACGGAGGGTGTGTTTCGCGTGACCGATATCGTCCCTGCGGAGGGGATCGAAAGTGCGGATCTCCTTGAGACTGCGGCCCTGGCGGAGAGCTACTCCTCCCATCCCATCAGCAGATCCCTCAGGGAGGCCCTGACGGAGCGCAGCCCCGGCGCGGACCTTTCCCCTGCCCGCGCTACCGATGTGGAAGAGATCGCAGGACACGGCTTGAAGGCAAAAGTGGACGGACGGGATGTGGCCGTGGGCAATGCGAAGCTCATGGGACAGCTCCGGCTGCCCGTGCCGGAACCGGAGAAGGCCGGCACCACCGTTTACGTGGCGGCGGAAGGAAAATACCTCGGCTATATCCTCATTTCGGATGTGGAGAAGCAGGGCGCGGCGGAGAGCCTGAAGCTCCTGAAAAAAAGCGGCATTCGGCGGACCGTCATGCTTACCGGCGACAACGAAGCCGTGGCAAAGTCCGTGGCGGAGCACCTGGGTCTGGACGAGTACCGGGCGCAGCTCCTGCCGGGAGACAAAGTGGATGAGATCGAACGCCTGCTGGAGACCAAGGGTCCGAAGGAAAAACTGGTCTTCGTGGGCGACGGCATCAACGATGCGCCCGTTCTGTCCAGGGCGGACATCGGCATCGCCATGGGCGCCATGGGATCCGACGCTGCCATCGAGGCTGCGGATGTGGTGCTGATGGATGACGATCCCCGCAGGATCGCCCTGGCCATGCAGATCTCCCGCAAGTGCCTGCGTATCGTCAGAGAAAATATCTGGTTTGCTCTGGGCGTCAAGGGCGTCTGCCTCATCCTGGGTGCCCTGGGTATTGCGGGGATGTGGCTGGCGGTCTTTGCGGATGTGGGTGTCATGGTCATCGCCGTTCTCAATGCCGTGCGATGCCTGTCCGTAAAAAAATAAAAAAACAAAAAAGTCCAGTTCATGCGGCCGGGTCCGAAGGATCCGACCGCATTTTCTTGTCCCAAACTTTTGCTATCGATTCGGTGCGGGATTTGTGGTAAAGTAGGATACGGAAAATTAGTTTCAATCTGTGTTTTTGAGAGAAAATATTTATACAGCAAAGAGGTTAATATGAGCAAAAAGAAGATCGTAGTAAGCCTTGGACACGAAGCACTCGGCATCACCACGGGGGCCCAGAAAGACGCGGTCCGCGTGACTGCAGCGGCTCTGGCGGATCTGGTGGAGGCGGGGTATCAGCTTACCATCACCCACAGCAACGGTCCCCAGGTCAGCATGATCCACAAGGCGATGACCGAGCTTCACAGAGTCTATATCGACTATACGCCGGCACCCATGTGCGTGTGCTCTGCCATGAGCCAGGGCTACGTGGGATACGATCTGCAGAATTCCCTTCGCAGTGAGCTCCTTTCCAGAGGAAATTCCACCCCTGTCAGCACCATCCTTACCCAGGTCTCCGTGGATCCTTACGATGAGGCATTTTACGAGCCCACCAAGGTCATCGGCCGTTTCATGAGTGCCGAGGATGCGGAGATGGAGACCAAGAAGGGCAATTACGTAAAGGAATTCCCCGGCCAGGGCTTCCGCCGTGTGGTGGCTGCGCCCAGACCTCTGGATATCATTGAGATCGATGCCATCCGTCTGCTGGCGGACGCCGATCAGGCGGTCATCGCCTGCGGAGGCGGCGGCATCCCCGTGATCGAGCAGAAGGCACAGCTTAAAGGCGCATCTGCCGTGATCGAGAAGGACGCCATTGCGGGCCTCCTGGCGGAAAAACTTTCCTCCGATGAGCTTCTGATTCTCACCGGCGTGGATCATGTGTTCCTGCATTTCGGCACCCCCGAACAGACCCCCATCGAGTCCATGACTGTGGCACAGGCCAGAGAGTACATCGCCCAGGGACAGTTCGAGGAGGGCACCATGCTGCCCAAGATCGAGGCGGCCATCCGCTACCTGGAGGCGGTCCCCGAAGGCTGCGTGCGCATCGCTTCCATCCGTGATGCCGCGGATGCGGTGAAGGGCAGGACCGGCACCGTGATCAGAGCGCAGGGCTGAGGTGGCGTCCATGAAGCTATCCTTGTCCGCACCTTCCCCGGATTACCGGCTGGAGGGAGAAAGGCTCTGTCTGCGTCCCATCACCGAGGAGGACATCGACGAAGTCCTCGCCTGGCGTAACGCACCGCAGACCGTACAGAATTTTTATTACCGCAAGCCCATCACCCGCAGTGAGCAGGAACAGTGGATCCGGACCAAAGTGGCGTCCGGCACGGTCCATCAGTTCATCGTGTTTCTGAAGGAGACCGGGCAGGACATCGGCTGCGTGTATCTCCAGCATTTTGATACGGAGACCCGCTGCGCCGAGTCCGGCGTGTTTTTTGATCCGGAGGCCCCCGCCGGGCAGGGCTACGGCACCGAAGCCGTGAAGCTCCTGAATTTCGGCTATGCCTTCGGCGTTTTGGGATTACATCAGACCATCGCCAGAGTCCAGAGTCACAATACGGCCAGCAGGAAGCTCCATCAGCGGGCCGGCTTTCTGGAGGAAGGCACCATCGTACATGATATTTTTCTGGACGGTGCCTGGGTGGATACCGTGTGTTTCCGCCTCTATGTGCCGCAGCTGGAGATTCCCTGCGTAAGCGAAAAAAGGGGCTCCGGCGAGCCTGCTTTCGCGGCTGCGCTGCGGGAGGGCGTTACCGTTCCCGGTTCCAAGAGCATCACCAACAGAGCGCTTCTGATGGCAATGCTGGCGGACGGCGAGACGGAGCTGAGCGGCGTGCTTTTTTCCGACGATTCCAGACATTTCCTGCAGTGCGCACGGGATCTGGGATTCGAGGTGCAGGTGGATGAGGCAGCCCGGAAGGTCAGCATCTGCGGCCTGGGAGGAGCGCTTCCGAAGGAGGAGGCTTCCCTGAATGTGGGCAGTGCAGGCACCGCAGCCAGATTCCTCACCGCCGTTCTGGGCGTCAGCAAGGGGACCTTCCACCTGGACGCTTCGGAGCAGATGCGCCGCCGTCCCATGGCGCCCCTGATCCGCACCCTGCGGGATCTGGGTTGTGAGATCCGGTGTGAAGCGGAAGAGGACCATTTCCCCTTTACCATCACCGGTAAGGGGTGCGACAGATATGAACTGGAGATCGAGATCGGCCAGAGCAGCCAGTTTCTCAGCGGCTTGCTCATCAGTGCGCCCCTCATCGGGCCCGAGATCCTGACGGATCCCGGAGCGGGGGTGCGGATCCGTGCGCTGGGCTCCCACGGGGGTGCCTACATCCGGATCACCCGGGAGATGATGCGTTCCTTCGGCGTGGAGACGGAGAGCGAGACGGGAGCGGAGGGAGAGACCTTTGTGATCCCCTTCGGCCAGCAGTATCGCGCCATCCGCTATGCCGTTGAACCGGACATGTCCGCGGCAGCGTACTATTATGCCATGTGCCCGCTTCTTGGTGTGCCCGTGATGGTGCGGGACATCCACTTTGACTCCCTGCAGGGAGATATCGCTTTTTTGCGGATCCTGGAGCGGATGGGGTGCAGAGCGGAGGAGACGGCGGAAGGGATCGCCCTGTTGCCCCCGGAAGGCGCTTTGCAGGGCATCAGCGTAGATATGAGCGCCTGCTCGGATCAGGCCATCACCCTCGCGGCCGTTGCGCCCTTCGCGGAGGGACCTGTGGAGATCACGGGCATCGGCCATATCCGTCTGCAGGAGTGTGATCGCCTCCATGGCATCGCGCAGGCGCTTGCGAGCCTGGGAATCCGCACGGAGGAGGGTGAGGACCGGATCGTGATCTACCCGGGCCGGCCCACCGGAGGCGTGGTGGATACGCTGGAGGATCACCGCATGGCCATGGGTTTTTCCCTGGTGGGACTGCGGGTGCCGGGCGTCGTCATCGACAACCCGTACTGCTGCAGGAAAACCTACGAAAATTATTTTTCCGACCTGGCCAAAATCTTTGATAATTAGGCGTTTAGTGATATAATCGTGTAAAGTATGTTTTTTATGCATCAAGGGGTATCATGAAGCAATTTTTTGAAACTATCAGAAAGCTCCTTCAGGGGGAGATCGTCATGACGCAACAGGAGCGCACGGAAGCGCTCTCTATTGCTGTCATTGGAGTGCATCTGATCTTTATCTGGCTGTTCGCCATGGTAGGTGTGTGGCCGCTGATCCTGTATAACATTTTCGTTGTTTCTTACTATCTCTGGGTTTACCGGCTGGTTCACGGAGGTTTTGTTCGGAAAGGATATCTCCTGACCTTCGGAGAGATCACCCTGCAGTCCGTTCTGACAGGTGTCCTCATCGGCTTCGAGAGCGGATTTTACCTCTACGTGCTGGCCATCGTTCCCATGTTCCACTATCTTCCCACGGTAAATGACAAGAACGCCAAGAAGATGGGACATCACGTTCCCTTCATCCTGGACATCGTTGCCATGCTCATCAGCATCGCTGCCTACGTCGGCACCCGCTTCATCCGGAAGATTCCCTTCGAGATCTACGGTGCGGATGCCCATGTGATCTTCCTGGTGAACCTGATCTTTTCTTTCGCGCTTCTGGCCATTATGTCCTTCTTCTTCGTCATGGACGGCCAGGTGGCCATGAAGGAGCTGAACCAGGAGAACGAGGAGCTGGAGCATACATCCAGCGTGGACCCGCTCACCGGTCTGAAGAATCGCCGCAGCATGGAGGTTTCCCTGGAAAATGCCATGGCCATGGCCAAATCCAAGGGCAGACTCTTCAGCCTGATCATGGGCGATATCGACAATTTCAAGCGCATCAACGACACTTACGGCCACGATTGCGGCGACCAGGCACTGACTTCTGTCTCCGAGATCTTCCAGGCCAGTGTCCGTGACAATGACATCGTGAGCCGCTGGGGCGGCGAGGAGTTCCTGGTGCTGATCATTGGCAACCAGGCGGATGCGGTTGCGGTGGCGGAGCGCATGCGCTCCCACATCGAGGCCCAGGTGCTGGAGTACCAGGGACAGGAGATCCGGTTCACCATGACCTTCGGCGTGTCTACCTACGTGCCCGGCTACAACCTCAGCAAGCTCATCAAGATGGCGGACGAGAACCTCTACAAGGGCAAAACGACCGGCAAGAACAAGGTTGTATATAAATAGTCATCCCAAGACAAAAAAATATTACAGGAGGGGAAACCAATGTATTATATCGGCATCGATCTGGGAACCTCGGCAGTCAAGCTCCTGCTGATGGATTCCGAAGGCAAAATCGTCAACATGGTATCGAAGGAGTATCCGCTTTCTTTCCCGCAGCCCGGCTGGTCCGAGCAGAATCCCACCGACTGGTATGAGCAGTCCCTGGCAGGCATGAAGGAGCTCCTTGCGGGGCAGGATGCCTCCAAGGTGGCAGGCATCAGCTTCGGTGGCCAGATGCACGGTCTGGTGATTCTGGACGCGCAGGACAATGTGATCCGTCCCGCCATCCTCTGGAACGACGGCCGTACCGGCGAGGAGACCGACTACCTGAACAATGAGATCGGCAGGGAGAAGCTGTCGCAGTACACTGCCAACATCGCATTCCCCGGCTTTACCGCTCCCAAGATCCTCTGGGTGAAGAAGCATGAGCCCGAGAATTTCGCACGTATTGCAAAGATCATGCTGCCCAAGGATTATCTGGCATACCGCCTCTCCGGCGTACACTGCACGGATGTGTCCGACGCTTCCGGCATGCTGCTCTTCGATGTGAAGAACCGCACCTGGTCCAAAGAGATGTGCGAGATCTGCAGCGTGAAGGAAGAATGGCTGGCGAAGGTCTATGAGAGCTACGAGAAAGTAGGCACCGTGCTTCCCGAGATCGCTTCCGAGCTGGGCATCCCCGCGACCACCATCGTGGCAGCGGGTGCCGGCGACAATGCGGCAGCGGCAGTGGGAACCGGAACCGTGGGCGACGGTGCATGCAACATTTCTCTGGGTACCAGCGGAACCGTATTCATCTCTTCCAAGAGCTTCGGCGTGGACAAGTACAATGCCCTGCATTCCTTCGATCACGCGGACGGCACCTATCACCTGATGGGCTGCATGCTCAGCGCCGCTTCCTGCAACAAGTGGTGGATGGATGAGATCATTGGCACCAAGGAATACGCTAAGGAGCAGGAGAACATCACCGCCCTGGGCGAGAATCATGTATACTTCCTGCCTTACCTGATGGGAGAGCGCTCCCCTCACAACAATCCCAATGCCAGAGGTACCTTTATCGGCATGACCATGGACAACACCAGGGCAGACATGACCCAGGCCGTCCTGGAGGGTGTTGCTTTCGGCCTCAGAGATTCCATCGAAGTAGCCAGATCCCTGGGTGTCGCTCCCGACCGCACCAAGATCTGCGGCGGCGGTGCAAAATCTCCCCTGTGGCAGAAGATCATCGCCAATGTCATGAACATGAAGGTGGACATCCTGGAAGTGGAGGAGGGTCCTTCTCTCGGCGGTGCAATGCTGGCAGCGGTTGCCGCAGGTGAGTATGCTTCCGTGGAGGAGATCGCGGCCAAGGTGGTCCGGGTGAAGAAGACCGTAGAACCCGATCCCGCGCTGGTTGCAAAATACGAAGCCCGCTATCAGGTCTTCAGACAGCTCTATCCGGCATGCAAACCCTTATACGACCTGATGTAACAGGGGATAAAAGTACAGAAACGAAGCCATCCGTACATCAAATAATCGTATGTAAGAAGAATCTGCGATTAATTGGCTAGGATGACGCGAAAGCGGATGATACACTTTGTGCGGAAACTCCGAATGGGGTTTCGAAATAAATTTAAAAGAAATGTATGGAGGAAATGAAATGATTAATCTGCCGAAAGTAAAAATCGGTATCGTGGCAGTCAGCCGCGATTGTTTCCCGGAGAGCCTCTCCGTCAACAGACGTAAGGCCCTGGTAAAGGCTTACGCTGACAAGTATGATGCAGCGGACATCTACGAGTGCCCTATCTGCATCGTTGAGAGCGAGATCCACATGGTTCAGGCTCTGGAGGATGTGAAGAAGGCAGGATGCGAGGCTCTGTGCGTATACCTGGGCAACTTCGGTCCCGAGATCTCCGAGACCCTGCTTGCAAAGCACTTCGAGGGGCCCAAGATGTTCTGCGCAGCAGCAGAGGAGAGCCAGAACGACCTGCAGGACGGCCGTGGCGATGCTTACTGCGGAATGCTGAATGCATCCTACAACCTGAAGCTTCGCAATGTGAAGGCTTATATCCCCGAGTATCCCGTTGGCAACGCTGAGGAGTGCGCGGACATGATCCACGACTTCCTGCCCATCGCCAATGCGGTTTACGGTCTGAACAATCTGAAGATCATTTCCTTCGGTCCCAGACCTCTGAACTTCCTTGCATGCAACGCGCCCATCCAGCAGCTGTACAACCTGGGCGTTGAGATCGAGGAGAATTCCGAGCTCGACCTGTTCGAGGCATTCAACAAGCATGCAAACGACGAGCGCATTCCCGCTAAGGTGAAGGAGATGGAGGAAGAGCTGGGCGTCGGTAACAAGAAGCCCGAGGTTCTGCCGAAGCTGGCTCAGTACGAGCTGACCCTTCTTGACTGGGTAGAGGAGCACAGAGGCTATCGTAAGTTCGTTGCCATCGCCGGCAAGTGCTGGCCTGCATTCCAGACCCAGTTCGGCTTCGTTCCCTGCTACGTGAACAGCCGTCTCACCGGCAGCGGCATCCCCGTTTCCTGTGAGGTTGATATCTACGGATGCCTGTCCGAGTTCGTCGGAACCGTTGTCAGCCGTGACGCGGTCACTCTGCTGGACATCAACAACTCCGTGCCTCATGACATGTATGATGAGTCCATCAAGGGCAAGTTCCCTTATGAGTTCACCGACACCTTCATGGGCTTCCACTGCGGCAATACCTGCTCTTCCAAGATGAGCTCCTGCAGTATGAAGTACCAGAAGATCATGGCAAGAAACCTTCCTATCGAGGTTACCAACGGAACCCTGGAGGGCGACATCGCTCCCGGCGACATCACCTTCTTCCGTCTGCAGTCCACCGCTGATTGCAAGCTTCGCGCTTACATCGCACAGGGCGAGATCCTTCCCGTTGCAACCAAGTCCTTCGGTGGTATCGGTGTCTTCGCGATCCATGAGATGGGCCGTTTCTATCGCCACGTGCTCCTGGAGAAGAACTATCCTCACCACGGTGCCGTTGCTTTCGGCCACTTCGGAAAGGAGCTCTTCGAGGTGTTCAAGTATGTAGGTGTTCCCATCGAGGATCTGAACTACAACCAGCCTAAGAGCCTGCCTTATCCTACGGAGAACCCCTTCGCATAAAAAACTCTTTCTTTTGTGCGAAAGTATGATATTATAAACAAGGCCTGCGCATTGTCCTGACAAAGGCACAATGCGCAGGCTTTTTCTCTACCGCAAAGTTTGGCTTTTTCGGGAGAGACATTATCATTTTTGTTCTATAAGGGAGGAAACAAAAAGAATGGGAGAAGCAAAAACAAACCTGATCGAGCTAAAGCATATCATCAAGCGGTTTGATGATAATGGGTTTGTTGCAGTGGATGATTTTAATCTGGAGATCGCCCCCGGAGAGTTCGTTACGTTCCTGGGGCCCTCCGGCTGCGGTAAGACCACCACACTTCGCATGATCGCGGGATTTGATCTGCCCACATCCGGGGAGATCCTGCTGGACGGAAAGGATATTTCACAACTGCCGCCGAACAAGAGACCGATCAATACGGTTTTTCAACGATATGCGCTCTTTCCCCATATGAATATCTATGACAATATCGCCTTTGGTCTGAAGCTGCAAAAGCTTCCCCAGGAGAAGATCCGCCAGAAGGTGCAGCATGTCCTGGAGATGGTGGATCTGGAGGGATTTGAGGACCGTAAGGTCAGCACCCTGTCCGGCGGCCAGCAGCAGCGGATCGCCATTGCGAGAGCGCTGGTAAATGAGCCCAGGATACTGCTTCTGGACGAGCCTCTGGGGGCACTGGATCTGAAGATGCGCAAGGAGATGCAGCTGGAGCTGAAGAGCATGCACCAGCGTCTGGGCATTACCTTCATTTATGTGACCCACGACCAGGAGGAGGCTCTGACCATGTCCGACAAGATCGTGGTCATGAGTGAGGGTAAGATCCAGCAGATCGGTACGCCCGAGGATATCTACAATGAGCCCAAAAATGCTTTTGTCGCTGACTTTATCGGCGAGAGCAACATCTTCGGCGGCATCATGACCGGTAAATGCAAGGTTCGCTTCTGCGGCGGAGAATTCACCTGTGTGGATGACGTGGAGGAGGGAACCCTGGTGGACGTGGTCGTGCGTCCCGAGGATGTGATCCTGACCCCTCCCGGCATGGGCGTCATCGACGGAGTGGTTACCGGTGTCATCTTCAAGGGCATTCATTATGAGATCACCGTGGAGTCCGGTAAGAATGAGATGGTGATCCAGTCCACCAAAACCCCTGCAGTAGGGGAAAAGGTGGGTATGACCCTGGATCCCGACGGCATCCACATCATGATCGCGGAGGACCATACCACCCGCTTTACCGCCGTTGCGGACAGCGAGTACAACCTGAGCTTCAACGACGAGACCATTCACTGTGACCTGACGAAGCTCATCCCCGGCTCCCGCATGCAGGGCGGCCAGCTCATCAACAATGCCGGGGAAGTGGTGGATCCCGAGCGCATCCGCGTGGAGGTATCCATTAAGCCCGGCGACATCGAGATGAGTGATGACGAGGAAGCAGGTCTCATCAGCGGCAGGATCATCAACCTGATCTACAAGGGCGACCACTACAGCTATGTGGTCCGTACCGATAAGGAGCATGACCTGATCGTGGACGATGAGTATCTGTGGAACATGGGCGACCGCGTCAGCCTGATCCTGCCCGAAGAAAAAATGAATTTCTCACTAAAGAAATAAGGAGGAGCCATGAAATTTTCCAGAAAGACACTGGGAATCCCCTTCGGGCTCTTCCTGGTACTCTTTGTCATAGCTCCTCTGGTGGTGATCGCCTATTTTGCCTTCACCGACGGAACGGGGCAGCTTACCTTAGGGAACTTTGTCGGATTTTTCTCGGATCCCAATACCATGGGAACCCTGCTTTACAGCCTGGTGCTGGCCTTTGTGACCACCCTGGTGTGCCTTCTGATCGCATACCCTGTGGCTTACGTCCTGGCCCGCAGCAAGTGGAAGAGAAAGAGCATTCTGCTCCTGATCTTTGTGATGCCCATGTGGATCAATTTCACCTTACGCATCACGGCACTCAAGGAGATCCTGACCCTCATCGAAGGAAACCTGGCATTCCATCCCTTCCTGAATACCGTCATCGGTATGACTTACGATTTCCTGCCCTTTATGATCCTGCCCATTTACAATACCCTGGAGCGTCTGGATGAGAGCCTCCTGGAGGCGGCTTCCGATCTGGGAGCGGATTCCCTGCAGGCCTTTCTGCGGGTGACACTGCCCCTTTCCGCACCGGGCATCGTCAGCGGCGTCTCCATGGTATTTCTGCCTGCCATGACCAATTACGTGGTGCTGGATATGCTCTACAACAGCACCTACATCATGGGAAGCCTCATCGGCAGCTACTTCTCTGCGTACGACTGGAACGGCGGTTCCATGATCGCACTGTTGCTGCTGGCCATCATCTGTATCTTTACCTTCCTTACCGGCGCGGATGATTCCGCAGGCAGGGAGAGAGGGGGTGCACTGCTGTGAAAAAGAAATCCATGATCCCGGGGATCGTTATCATCGCACTGGCACTTTTCTTTATCTATGCACCCATCCTGATCCTGGCGGTGTACAGCTTTACGGATGCCGCCAACATCGGTGCCGCAGGCTCCTTTAGCCTGGAGAACTATGTCAGGCTCTTTACCACCGAGGATCTGCGTTCCATGATCATCGGAACCCTGACACTGGCCGTGGGCTCCTCCGTGCTGTCCACCATTCTGGGGACCACGGGCGCCATCGGCATGTTCTATTCCCACAAGGTCCTGCAGAAGACCGCCCGCACCGTGAACCAGATTCCTGTGGTGAACGCGGATGTGGTCACCGGTTTTTCCATCTGCATCCTGATGGTGGT